>JAJZJT010000206.1 GCA_021809995.1 Actinomycetes bacterium | reverse complement strand
TCGTCGGCGTCGAGAGGGGGCTCACCGGCGTCGCCCCCCGACTTGGGGATGGCGGGCTCCTGCGGGGTGGTCGCCACGTTCACAGCGTACCGGGCCGTCCCCCGGCGAGACCGGGCACCGGCACGGGCCGCGAGCTCCCGCGAGGCGGCGAGGCGAGGCGCGCTCCGGGCGGGCGCGCCGCCGTCGGTGGGACGGCGGGTCAGACGGGGCTGAGCCGGCGCAGCACGGAGCGGGCCGCGGCGACCACCGTGTCTCGGTCGTGCGTCACGACGAAGGAGAAGCGCCGGTCGAGGTCGGGCCCGTCGTCGCCGAGGTCGAGGGCGATGAGGGCGCCCGAGTAGTGCGGGCCGACGATGACCACGGACCACTCGAGCCGGAGCGGGTCGTCGGCTCCGAGGGCCACGCCCCGCACCCCGGCTGCCGGTCGTGGGCCGATGTCGGCGCCGAGCACGGCGACGAGCGGCGACCGGCGGGCCAGCACCTCGTAGCGGCGAGCGGTCGCGGGAGTGAACCGGTCGGCCGTCTCGAAGGCACCGAAGACGAGCGGGGGGGTCGGGGCCGACTCCGCCCGGTGCTCGAAGTGCCGGGAGAGGCCGAGCAGCAGGCCCTTGCGCCCGGTCTGCAGCCGCGGCGAGCCTTCGACCAGGGCGAAAGGGCTCTCGGGCACGTCCAGCCCGACGGCTGCGGGGGGCAGCGGGTCGGCCGGCGGCAGCGGGTCGTCGAGCGGCCCGGCCGCTGCGAACAGCCATCCCTGGCCTAGCGTCGCACCCAGGGCGATGGCCTGCTCGAGATGACGCTCGGTCTCGATGCCCTCGGCCAGCACGACGGCGCCCGTGCGCTCGGCGTGGGCCATCACGGCGGCCACGATGCGTCCCTGGGTGGCGTCCGGCCACCGTTGGACGAGCGACAGGTCGAGCTTCACCACGTCCGGCGCGACGAAGGGGAGCATGGCGAGCGAGTCGGGGACGGCGCCCACGTCGTCGAGGGCGACCCCCCAGCCCCACGAGCGGACCCGCTCGACGAGGGCCAGCAGCTCGGCCGGTCGCCGCAGGAGGGCGCGCTCGGTCAGCTCGACCACCACCCGGAGACGCTCCTGCGCCTTGCCGAGCACGGCGCCCGACCCCCGCGGACCGGGTCGGCCGAGGGTGGACGGCTCGACGTTCACGAAGAGGGCGACGTCGCGGGTCAGGCCGGCGGACAGCGCACCCTCGATGGCGGCGAGGCGGCATGCCCAGTCCAGCTCGGCGAGCCGTCCCGCCTCGGCAGCGAGCTCGAACGCCTCGTCTGGCCGGACCTCCAGGTCCGGCCACCGCGCGAGCGCCTCGAAG
This sequence comes from Actinomycetes bacterium, assembly GCA_021809995.1. Taxonomy (GTDB): domain Bacteria; phylum Actinomycetota; class Acidimicrobiia; order Acidimicrobiales; family RAAP-2; genus JAJZJT01. The sequence continues at coordinate 3,910 of JAJZJT010000206.1, read as the reverse complement.
CCGACCGTGTCACCCGAGGCGAGGTCGACGATCGGCTGGTAGGCGGGTCGCAGGACGCCGGGGGCGACGAGCTGGTCGACCCCCAGCTGCTCGAGGACCGTCACGGCCGGCCCCCCCGGCGGGTGGACGGCGCCTGGGACGCGCCCAGCAGGTCCCGTGGTCCGCTCACGTCTCGTCGCCCGCGCGTTGCCCGCGTGCCGGCCTCCATGATCCCTCGATCGGCGCGCGTCGCAGGACCCTTGAGCCTCGAGGGTCCCACGGGTCGACGCGCCCTCGTGACCACCTCGAGACCGCCCCTCGGGAGCGCGTCATCCCCTGGGGCGTCTCCACCGCCGGTGCCGTAGGATCGGCCGCGTGCTCGACCGATTCCACCCGCCGGTTGAGGAGTACCTCGAGGCGATCTTCTCGCTCGAGGAGGAAGGGATCCCGGTCATCCAGGCGCGCCTGGCCGAGCGGCTGGACAAGGCCGCCCCGTCCGTCTCCGAGATGCTCGACCGCCTCGAGGCCGACGGGCTCATCGCCCGCTCGGACCGGCGGATCACCATGACGCCCGAGGGCGCGGCGCTGGCCCAGGGCGTCGTCCGCAAGCACCGCCTGGCTGAGCGCCTGCTCGTCGACGTCATCGGGCTCGACTGGGAGAAAGCCCACCAGGAGGCCGGTCGGTGGGAGCACGTGATCTCCGACGAGGTCGAAGCCCGGCTCGTCGTCCTGCTCGGTCACCCCACCACGTGCCCGCACGGCAACCCGATCCCGGGCTCGGAGGGAACCGGTCGCGCGGAGCGGCCTCTCGCGGACGCAGCTCAGGGCGAGCAGGTCCGTCTCGAGCGCATCACCGAGAGCGTCGAGCACGACAGTGCCGCGCTCGCCTACCTCGGCCGGCACGGGCTCACGCCGGGGACGACGGTGACGGTCGGCACGAGGGCGCCCGACGGCACGCTCACCGTGCTGGTCGACGACACGGCCGTGGCCCTCGGTCCGTCGATGACCAGCCAGCTCTTCGTCGCTGCCCGCTGACGGGGTCCGCCGGCCGCGTGGCGTGCCCGGGTGCTCGCCGTCAGCACTCGGTCGGTCAGCACTCGGTAGTATGGACTGCTGACGGGCAGGCTCCTGCGGGGCGTCCCGACCGGATCTGGTGCCCGTTCGGAGGACCGACACGATGGCTCGACACGACGACGCCCACAAGCTGGCCGCGCCCGCCGCCGACGAGCTCGACGCGCGCAAGGCGGCGATCCTCAACGCCGTGGTGACCGAGTACATCGGCTCGGCCCAGCCGGTGGGCTCCCAGCACGTGGTCGACGCGCCGGGCGTCAACGTCTCCTCTGCGACCATCCGCTCCGAGATGGCTGCCCTCGAGCGCGAGGGGTACCTCGTCCAGCCCCACACGAGCGCCGGACGCGTCCCCACCGACCGCGGCTATCGCTTCTTCGTGGACCACCTCGGGGGCACGGGCACGCTGGACGCCACCGGCCGCCAGCAGGTCCGGCGCTTCTTCGAGCAGGCCCACGGCGAGATCGAGCAGATGCTCGAGCGCACCTCGGGGCTGCTCGCCGACCTCACCGACTGCGCCGCCCTGGTGGTCGGGCCGTCCCACGAGTCGGCAACGGTGCGGTCCGCCCAGCTCGTCGGGCTGGCACCGCGCGTCGGCCTCGTCGTCGTCGTGCTCTCCGACGGGGCCGTCCAGAAGGCCACCGTCGACCTGCCGGACGGTGCCGGCGACGAGGTGCTGGCGCGTGCCGGCGCGTGCCTGGCGGCTGGCGTGCGCGACGCCTCCCTCGCCCACCTCCCCACCGAGCTGGCGCCGGCTGGTGACCCCGTCGTCGACGCCGTCGCCGCCACCGCGCTCGCCGGGCTGCGTTCGCTCGTCGACGACGAGGCGCCCGAGCACGTCTTCGTGGGCGGCTCGTCCCGTATGGCCGCCGCCTTCGACGCCGTCGAGACGGTCCGCTCGGTCCTCACCATCCTCGAGCAGCAGCTCGTGGTGGTGAGCCTCCTGCGCGACGTGCTCGACCGCGGCCTGTCGGTGGCGATCGGGACCGAGCACGGCGTCGAGCCGCTCGCTTCGTGCGCCGTCGTCGTGGCCCCGTTCTCCGTCGACGGCGAGGAGCTCGGCACCATCGGCCTGCTCGGACCGACCCGGATGAACTACCCCCAGGCGCTTGCCGCAGCCCAGGCGGTGGGTGAGCGCCTCAGCGGGCGGCTCAGCGAGGCCGGACGGTGATCGAGGCCGACCTCTACGAGCTGCTCGGCGTCTCGCGGGACGCCACCGACGAGGAGCTCAAGCGGGCGTACCGCCGCAAGGCCCGCCAGCTCCACCCCGACGCCAACCCTGGCGACGCCGAGACCGAAGAGCGCTTCAAGGAGGTCAGCGTCGCCTACGAGGTGCTGCGCGACCCCGAGCGCCGGCGGCGCTACGACCAGCTCGGCCCGGCAGGCGTCTTCGGCCCGGCTGCCGGTGGCGGTGGCTTCGGGGCCGGAGACCCCTTCGCCGGCGGCCTGGGCGACCTCTTCGAGGCGTTCTTCGGCGCGACCGGGGCGAGCCGGGCGGGCCGCCCCCGCCGGTCGGGGCCCGTCCCGGGCCCCGACGCCGAGCTCGTGCTCGACCTCACCTTCCGCGAGGCCGTCTTCGGAGCGCACCGCGAGGTCGCCGTGTCGACCCCGGTCCGGTGCGATGCCTGCGAGGGAACGGGGGCCCGGCCGGGGACCGGCGCGGTGCGATGCCCCGACTGCGGGGGCCTCGGCGAGCTGCGCCGGGTCCGCCAGTCGATCCTCGGCCAGGTCGTCACCGCCGTGCCGTGCGGTCGGTGCCAGGGCTCTGGGGAGGTCATCGCCGACCCGTGCCCGGCCTGCCGGGGTGAGGGGAGGCGGGTGATGGACCGCACGCTCGTCGTCGACGTGCCCGCCGGCGTCGACGACGGCTCGACCCTTCGCCTTGCCGGCCACGGACCCGCCGGCGTGCGCGGCGGGGCCAACGGTGCGCTCTTCGTCCACCTGCGGGTGGCTCCCGACCCCGACTTCGAGCGCGTGGACACCGACCTGCACACGACCGTGCACGTCGCCATGACGCAGGCCGCCCTCGGCGCGTCCGTCGAGGTGGCCACCCTCGACGAGCCCCGGACCCTGCGCGTCGAGGCGGGCACCCAGTCGGGCACGGTCGTGACCTTGAAGGGGCTCGGCGTCCCCCGCCTCCGGGGGCGCGGGCGAGGCGACCTCCACGTCCACGTGCTCGTCGACGTCCCCACGGGGCTCGACGACGCCCAGCGGTCCCTGCTCGTCGAGCTCGCCGCCGCCCGCGGCGAGCCGGTCGGCGACGGACGCGAGCACCACGGCGACGGGCTGTTCTCCAAGCTCCGCTCCGCCCTCGGGTGACCCCGCCCGGCCCCGGCACCGGGCCGGAGGCACCCGACCCCCTCTTGGCGGGCGCGTCGGCGATGGTCTTCGTCGAGGACCCCGAGCGTCCGGCGCTCGCTGCCGACCAGGCCCACCACCTCCTCGATGTCCTCCGCCTGCGGCCGGGCGAGCTCGTCGTCGCCGCGGACGGCGCCGGGCGATGGGTGCCGTGCCGGGTCCGGGCGCAGAACCCCTCGGCCGCCGGAGCGCGCGACGAGCCCGGGTCCGTCCTCGAGCCCGACGGCGAGGGCCGCTCCGAGCCGCCGCCCCGGCCGCCGGTGTCGGTCGCCTTCGCTCCGGCGAAGGGCGACCGCCCCGAGTGGGCGGTCCAGAAGCTCACCGAGCTCGGCGTCGACGTCATCGTGCCCCTCAGGACAGCGCGCTCGGTGGTGCGCTGGGAGGGCGAGCGCGGCGCCCGTGCCGTCGAGCGGTTGCGCAGGGTGGCGACGGAGGCCGCCGCCCAGTGTCGCCGCCCCCGCCTGCCGGTCGTCACCGGGGTGGCGAACCTCGGCGAGGTCGCGGC
>JAJZJT010000205.1 GCA_021809995.1 Actinomycetes bacterium | reverse complement strand
CGGCGGCAGGCGTCCAGGGCCTCCTCGGCCCGGCCGGCCGTCATGTAGGAGCGGCCCAGGCTGGTGAGCGAGAAGCCCCGCTCCCACCCGTCGGCCCGCTCCACCTCGGTCTCGGCCACCCGCAGGTTGCGGGCCGCCTTCTCACGCTGGGCCATGGCCTGGTTCGTGTAGCCGGTGTGGTGGATGCGGGCGATCTCGAGGCCGACTGTCGCCACTGGGCGGTGGTCGGTCCGCCCCGCCACCTGCTCGTGGATGCGGCCCGTCCAGTCGCAGCGTGCCCTCCGGAAGAGCCGGCACGCGGCGTGGACGAACATGGCGCCCACGCCGGCACCGGTCGCGTTGTCGATGGAGACGCTGAAGCCGTCGACGGCGGGAGCCGTGCGGGCGAGCAGGTCGCGCAGGGCCGCTGGGTCCTCGCACTCGAGCGTCTCGTCGGCGTCCAGCCAGGCGATCCAGTCGCCGGTGCAGTGCTCGAGGGCGGCGTTGCGGGCCCGCGAGAAGTCGTCGTCCCAGTACCCCTCGATGACGACGGCGCCCGCCTGGCGGGCGAGCTCGACGGTGCGGTCCGACGAGCCCGTGTCGTAGACCACGACCTCGTCGGCCACGCCTTCGAGCGAGGCGAGGCAGGTGGGGAGGTTCTCCTCCTCGTCCTTGACGATCAGGCAGGCCGACACGAGCGAGTAGTTGCGCGGCGCTGCGCCCCCGAACTTCTCCTCGAACCGGGCCCGGTTGTGCTCCTGCTCGGCGAACCTGTCGACGTCGTTGACGTCGAAGGTCCGGTGCCCGGCGTGGTGGACGAAGCACTCGTGCGCCACGACGAGGTCCCAGCCGGCACTGGCGAGCCGTCGGCAGAGGTCGTCGTCGTCGAACCCGCCGACCCCGTAGCCCTCGTCGAACCCGCCGATCGCGCGGAACGCCTCGGTCCGCACGGCGAGGCAGAAGCCCACCAGGCAGTCGGTCCGGGTGACCTGTCCGCGGTGGGCCGACGCCCACTCCCGGGCGAACGCCCGCATGCCGGCCCGGTCACCCGGCGCGTAGGTCGCGCCCTCGGCCACCTGTGGGCCCGACACGAAGTTCGAGCGCGGACCGGCGGCGCCGACGGCCGGGTCGGCGAAGGGCGCGACGAGCGGGTCGATCCACCGGCCCGCCAGCACCGTGTCGTTGTTCAAGAAGACGACGACGTCGTGACGGGCGAGGGCGGCGCCGTCGTTGCACCCGGCGGCGAAGCCCCGGTTCTCGGTGTTGGTGACGACCTCGACCCAGGGGAAGAGGCGAAGGCGGGAGGGTGTGGCGTCCCGTGAGCCGTTGTCCACCACGATGACCTGGTCGTGCAGGCCGAGAGTGGGGCGGAGGGACTCGAGGCAGGCCTGGGTCTCGTCCCAGGCGTTCCAGGCGGGGATGACGATCGAGACGGGCAGGCGTCTGGCCATGGCGGCTCTATCGGCACGGCGGGGGGGCGAGTTGAACCGCGCTCGTCCGGGCGGGCCCGAGGACGAGGTGGGCGACATCGGCCACCGGGAGAGGGGCCACCGGGAGAGGGGCCACCGGGAGAGGGGCCACCGGGGAGGGGTCGCCGGGGAGGGGTCGCCGGGGAGGGGTCGCCGGGGAGGGGTCGCCGAAATCGCAACGGATGGTCAACTCACCACTGGGAGGTTCAGCGGCGGGGCCCTGGTGACGATGACCCCGTCGGAACCCAGCTGTCCAGCGAGGAGGTAACTCCTCGAGGGGCGTGGGGGCCGCCGATGTACGTCAAGCCCCACGGACGGGGCCTCAACCCATGGAGGAACGGATGTCTTCGCTTGTTGTCAACACCAACATTTCGGCGATCGACGCCTACAACAACCTGAACGCCACCGATCAGGCGATGGCGCAGTCGATCTCCCAGCTGTCGTCGGGCCTGCAGATCCAGACCGCGGCCGACAACCCCGCGGGGTACGTCGTCTCGCAAGACCTGCTCTCGCAGTCCAACGGCTACCAGCAGGCGATCTCGAACGCCCAGAACGGCGTCTCGATGATCCAGACGGCGAGCGGTGCGCTCAACCAGATCTCGTCGATCCTGCAGACCATGGACTCCCTGGCCATCAACTCGGCGAACGGTGCGACCAACAGCACCCAGTCGCTGAGCGCCAACCAGCAGGAGTTCCAGGCGCTGCAGAACCAGATCGACCAGATCGCCAACACCACGTCGTTCGGAACCACCCACCTGCTCGACGGCACCTTCTCGGGGCAGGTGCTCCAGGTCGGCGCCTTCGACAACACCAACCAGCAGCTGGTGATCACCATCCAGGCCGCCACCACCGGTGCTCTCGGCATCTCGAGCGCCTCGGCGTCGGTGGGCAGCGCCGCCTCGGCCGCCGCGGCCATCTCGGCCGTGCAGGCCGCCATCAACACGGTGGCGTCCATCGAGGCCAACGTCGGCGCCACGCAGAACCAGCTGAACGCCATCGTGGCCAACCTGACGGTGGGTCAGCAGAACCTGCAGTCGGCCTACAGCGGCCTCGTCGACGTCAACTTCGCCCAGGCGACGTCGAAGTTCAGCACCGAACAGATCCTGATGCAGTCGGGCGTCTCGATGCTGTCGCAGGCCCAGCAGGAGCCGTCCCTCGTCCTGAAGCTCCTGCAGTAAGGACGGAGCGTCGTGCGTCCCCGGAAGTGGTCCTGGCCGCTTCCGGGGACGCCGCGCACCCGCCGCTCGGCGGTCCCGCTCGCCCGGTCCCGCCGGACAGCCGCCCGCCGCCGCCGCCCCGGCACCTCTAGGAGCACTTTCCCATGACGATCTCCTCCCCCTCTTCGTCGCCCTACTCGTCGACGGCCGGAACGCCGTCGATCATCGACAACGGGCTCATCTCGGGGCTCAACACCCAGGCGATCATCCAGGCGATGATGCAGAGCTACGAGCAGCCCATCGCCGACCTGCAGAGCCAGCAGTCCACCCTCAACACCCAGGCCAGCGACTACCAGGCCATCAACAAGGACCTTCTTGCCTTCCAGCAAGCCGCCCAGGCCCTGTCGACCTCGAGCGACTGGGGAGCCCGCCAGGCCACGTCCTCGGACGCTTCGGCCGTGACGGCCTCGGCCTCCTCGGGCACGCCGACCGGCTCGGTCTCCTTCAACGTGCTCTCGCTGGCCCAGGCGAACTCCCTCATCTCGTCCGGCTCGGTCTCCTCCACGTCCGATGTCGTCGACTCGAGCCCGTCGTTCCTGCTCGCCCAAGGCGGGGGCCAGTACGGGCTGACCACCCTCTCCGCGGGCTCGGGGCTCGCCCTCGGTGCGCACAGCGTCGCCGTCACCCAGGCGTCGGCCGCCGCCGAGACGACCGGAACCGTGGCCCTGCAGAGCCAGAGCTCGGGGATCACCATCGGGTCCACCAACGACACGGTGGACGTGACGGTCAACGGGACCGCCTACGCCCTGACCGTGGCGGCCAGCCCGACGGGCGGCTACTCGGGCTCGGGGCTCCTCGCCGCCGTCAACAGCGCCATCTCCTCGGCAGGCGCCTCGGGGGTGCTCCAGGCCGGCTACGACGCGAGCGGCAACCTCGTGCTCGCCACCGTCTCGCAGGGGAGCAGCCAGAGCCTCCAGGTCACAGGGGGCACCGCGCTCTCGACGCTCGGCCTCTCGACCATGTCGAGCGCGGCCACCGGTACGGACGGCGTTGTCACCGTCGACGGCTACGCCAACACCCTGACCACCGTCACCCCGGGGGCCGTCGACGCCCTCACCTCGGGGACCGGGGGCACGATCAACGCCACCATCGGGGCCTCCAGCTCCCAGGCCTCGGTCACGAGCCCGCTCCTCTCGACGGGGTCCCTCACCGCGACGAACGTGTCGACGGGCAACGGCTCGCTCGCCGACCTGGTGAGCAACATCAACGCCGCCGGCACGGGGATCAGCGCCTCGGCGATCCAGACGAGCAGCGGGCAGTACGTGCTCCAGCTCTCCTCGTCGACCACCGGCACGAACGCCAACCTGTCGGTCGACACGTCTGCGTTCGCCGCGTCGTCTCTTGGGACCATGGACACGGCGACCGCCGGGGCGAACGCCGAGATCCAGCTCGGCGGCACCGGTGGCTACACGCTGAGCTCGCAGAACGACACCTTCACGGGGCTGCTCCCCGGCCTGTCGGTGCAGGTGGCCGCTACCACCACGTCTCCGGTGACCGTGACGGTCCAGCCCGACGCCAAGGCCGTGGCGGCCTCCGTCTCGTCGATGGTCAGCGCCGCCAACACCGTGCTCTCCGACATCCAGAAGTACGCCGGCTACGACGCGCAGACCAAGCAGGGGGGCCCGCTGATGGGCTCGCCGATGCTCGAGAACCTGAGCAACCAGATCCTCAGCGTCTTCGGCACGACGACGGGAACCTCCACCCTGGGCAATGCCCAGAACGTCGGGATCACCCTCAACAACGGCCAGCTGGCGTTCAACCAGTCGACGTTCGAGTCGGCGTTCTCCGCCAACCCGACCCAGGTGGCCAACTTGTTCGACCAGGGCGGTGCCTTCGCCCCGTCGTCGTCGACGTATGCCGGCGACGTGTCGTTCTCGTACGCCTCGTCGACCACGCAACCGGGCAGCTACGCCGTGACGGTGTCGCACTCGGCCACCCAGGCGACCGACCTCGGCGCCGTGCTGAGCTCGGGGACCGTCTCGGCAGCGGAGACGCTCACGATCACCTCGGGGGGATCGAGCGTCAACTATGCGACGACGGCGGGGGAGAGCCTCAGCTCGATCGCCACGGGGATCAACGCCGCCCTGGCCGGCGCCGGGCTGTCGCTCTCCGCCCAGGTCACGAACAGCGGCCAGCAGCTCGAGCTCACCTCGTCGGCCTACGGCAGCGCGGCGAGCTTCTCGGTCACCTCGACGAGCACGGCCTCGGGCACCACCGGCCTGGCCGGCAGTACGGCAGGCACGCCGGCGACCTTCAGCGGCACCGACGTGGTCGGCACCATCAACGGGGTCGCCGCCACCGGCACGGGCCAGTTCCTGAGCGCCCCCACCTCGGACCCCACCCTCGCCGGCCTCTCGCTCCAGGTCACCGCGTCGGGGATCACGTCGTCGACGAACCTCGGTACCTTCACCTACCAGCCGGGCGTCGCCCAGGCCGCCGTCTCCCTGGCCAACTCGATGACCGACCCGGTCAACGGGGCGATCACCACGATGGCGCAGGGGCTCACCAACGAGGCGACCGGGCTCAACACCCAGATCTCCTTCGAGCAGATGCTGGCCAACCAGGAGCAGAAGTCGCTCCAGCAGGAGTTCTCGAACCTC
>JAJZJT010000204.1 GCA_021809995.1 Actinomycetes bacterium | reverse complement strand
GCCGTGCGGCGGCGTTGCTCGCGGCGTTGCGTGCCGTCGAGGCCGTCGAGGCCGTCGAGGCCGTCGAGGCGACGGAGCCGCAGGCAGCGAGCAGCGCGCCGCCCGCGGCCAATGCGCCGCTGCCGAGCAGGAACGTCCGACGGCTCGTGCGGCGAGCCGTGCCGTCGGCGGCCCGGTCGTCACGGACCTCCTCGGTCAGCTGGACGACGGCTCGGCGAAGGGCCGGGAGCGAGAGGTCGTGGTGGACCTCGTCGAGCTCCGACGTCATCCTGAGGAGCTCGGACTCGGACCCGGCGAGCGGGACGGGGGTGGAACGCGTGCGACGACGCATGATGGATCGACCTCCCTGGAACGTGGCGGTGTGACGGATCGTGGTCGGTCGGGGCCGGCCGTCGGCGGGACCGGCGGTGACCGTGGGGGTGGACGAGTGCCGGGAGAGCTTCACGGGAGCGCCCCCTCGGTGGCGGGACGGGCGGCGCTGGTCGGGTAGAAGGCATCCGGGAACCCGACCGATCCGGCGGCGGACGGCAGCGCGGCCACGTCGGGCGGGAGGGCGATGAGCTGTGGCGCTCCGCCGGCGAGGAGCGCCTTGACGGCGAGGAGGACGGCGGCGTGCTGGGCCTCGACGCCCATGATGCTTGCCGTGGTCCGTACGGCGTTGGCATCGCGCAGGGACGACACGTCCGCCACGTACGTCTGCGCCGCGCCCTGCTCGAGCTCGAGGGCGAGCGCGACGACGGGTCCGGCGGAGGTGAGGCCGGGCTTGGCCTTGTCGACGACGCCGAGGAGGACGGGGTCCGGGTTGTCCTGGGCCTTGCCACCGAGGTTGACGACCGCGGCGTTGAAGGCGGCCTGGTGCTGCTGGTGCTGCTTCATCGTGGTCTCGACGAACGCCTTGACGACCGGGTTCGCCGCGCTGGAGCCGATGAAGGGAAGGGTCAGCGCCGTCTGGTAGGTGGCGACCGCCAGCACCTCGATCGACGCCGCCGTCTGGAGGACCTGCACGTCGGTGGGCTGGGCGGCGAAGGCGGTCGAGCCGGCCAGCCCGGCGAGGACGAGACCGGCACCGACGCCGGCCAGCAACGGCCCCCCGAAGGCGGTGGCGAGGCGCGCCTGACTGTGGCGGGCGAACGCCGAGGAGACGTCGGGGTTCTCACCCCCGTGCGCACGCGCCTCCAGCCCGAGCTCGACGACCTCGTCGAGCGTCTCTCGCGTGGCGCGCATCGCATCGGCGTGCGTGTCCTGGGACAGCTCGATGAGCGGTCTGATCGTCTCGTTCCCGACGTGCTCGGCGTCGGTGGCGTGCTCCGTTGGTGCGTTCCGCATGCGGGCCCTCCTCGGTGGACGGTGGACGGTGGACGGTGGACGGTGCCGGTTCAGCCCGGTCGGACGACCAGGGTCCCGGTCATGTACTGGTGGATGAGGCACAGGAAGGGGTACGTGCCCGGCCTGGTCGGAGCCGTCACGGTCGCGGTCCGACCGGGGGCGATGTCGCCCGTGCTGAACACGCCGTCCCGAGCGGTGAACGTGTGGGTCACGCCGTCGCGGTTGGACACGGTCACGGTGGCCCCGGGTGCCACGGTCACGGTGTCCGGGTGGAAGGCGAAGTGCTCGATGACGACGTGGACCTCCGTGGCAGGAGCGCGGTCGGCGGCGCTCGCCGACGTGCCCCTGTGGCCGGGCGAGGTGCCGCAGGCGGCGAGGGCGAACGCCACGACGGCGAGGAGCCCGACGAGCTGTCGCCGGGCCCGACGCGGGGCGGGAGCGGCGGGCGTCGACGTGGTGGGCGTGCCGGTCATCGACCGTTGTTCGGACCTGCCGCCGTTGCGGATGAGGGGGTCCCGAGCGGGTCCGCCGCCGTTGCCGTGGGGCGCGGGCTCATCGGCCACAGGCCGAGGGCGAGCAGGGCGACGAGCGGTGCGGTGCCGGGGTCCGTGGCACCGCCAGTCAGCACGCCGCCGAAGCACTGGCCGACCACCCAGAACGCCGCGCTCACGACCAGGCCGACGGCGAGCGCGGCGCGGCGGCGGGACGGGAGGAGCACCCCGAGCCCGACGCCGGCCCCGACGGCACCGAGGGCGATGAGGGTGGCGACCGGGGCAGCGGCCACGGCCGAGCTCACCCGGTGGACCACCGGCAGCAGCCACCTCGGGGCGCCGAGGGCGTTCTCGTCGAGGTTGGCCGACAGGAGCACGGCGCCCGGGTAGCGCCACGGCACCTCGAAGAGCGCCTGCCCGGCCCACAGGAGGCACCACACCAGCACCGCCGCCGGTGCGAGGGGCCGGTCGGGGAGGTCCCGGCGCTGACGGGACGGCCACGCCAGCAGGCCGAGGACCGGGTAGAGCAGGGCCGGGCCCGGCGCGCCGGCGAACGCCTGTGCGAAGCCGGTCGGCAGGACGCCCAGGCCCTCGCCGACCCACCACACCCCGATGGCGTAGGGGACCGACACGACGACGGCGGACCGCGGCAGCCGGTCGAGGAGGAGGGCGAGGCCGAGCCCGACCTGGACGGCCACGACGACGCCGTCGAGGAGGGCGGGGTGGGCAGCGATGAGTCCCACGACGATGCTGGTCCACCGCGACACCCACGTCGGCTCGCCCATGACGGACTGGGCCACCCCGAGCTGCCACGCCCGCGCGTGGAAGAAGCGGGGGCGGCACTGGAGGGCGGCGTCGAGCAGCCACAGCGCCCCGAGCACGGCGCGCACCTGACGGCGGCCGAGGAGCGCACGGTCCGAGGTGGCTGGCCCCATGTCGCTGCTTCGACGCCGGGGACGTGCCGGATGCCGACCGCCGGTCCGGGCGGACGGGCAGCAACGGTACCCTGGTAGGGTATTGAGCAGGCGCCGACGAGAGGAGCGACCATGGCCGAGACGATCACCTACACCGTGGCCGGGATGACCTGCGACCACTGCAAGCACGCCGTCGCGACCGAGGTGGGCGCGGTCGACGGGGTGGCGGGGGTCGACGTCGACCTCGGCACCAAGCTCGTCACGGTGACCGGCGAGGGCCTCGACGACCAGGCGCTGCGCGCGGCGATCGCAGAGGCCGGCTACGAGGCGTCGTGACCACGCCCGCGGGTGCGACGACGACACCCGCCGCTGACGGTCGCCAGCGGGTCGACCTCGCCATCACCGGCATGACGTGTGCGTCGTGCGCTGCCCGGATCGAGAAGCGCCTGAACAAGCTCGACGGCGTGGCGGCGACGGTCAATTTCGCCAGCGAGCACGCGGCGGTCGCCTTCGACCCCGACCAGGTGCGGGTGGCGGACCTGATCGACGCCGTCGAGGCGGCCGGCTACGGTGCTGCGCTCCCCGAGGCGGTCACCGACGAGGACCCGGCCCGTCCCTACCGGGTCCGCCTGCTGGTCGCCGTCGTCCTCACGGTGCCCTTGGTGGTCTTCGCCTGGGTCGACGCGGCCCGCCCGCCCGGGTGGCAGTGGGCCTCCCTGGTGCTCGCCACGCCCGTCGTCGCCTATGCCGGCTGGCCGTTCCACCGGGCTGCCGCCACGAACGCCCGCCACGGGGTGGCGACGATGGACACGCTGATCTCCGTCGGCACGCTCGCCGCGTGGACGTGGTCGACCGTCGTCGTGCTGGGTGGGCTGACGACGAGCATCTACTTCGACACGGCGGGGGCCATCACCGCCCTGATCCTCCTCGGCCGCTACCTCGAGGCTCGGGCGAAGCGCCGTTCCGGAGCGGCGATCCGCGCCCTCCTCGAGCTCGGGGCGAAGGAGGCCCACCTGCTACGAGACGGCCAAGAGGTCCTCGTCCCGGTCGAGGCGCTCACCGTCGGCGACCGGTTCGTCGTCCGCCCGGGCGAGAAGGTCGCGACCGACGGCGTGGTCACCTCGGGCACCTCGGCGATCGACCAGTCCATGCTGACCGGCGAGTCGGTGCCTGTCGAGGTCGGGCCCGGCGACGCCGTGGCCGGGGCCACCGTGAACACCTCGGGCCGCCTCGTCGTCGAGGCCACCCGGGTGGGATCGGCCACCGCGCTCGCCCAGATCGCCCGCCTCGTCGCCGAGGCACAGGCGGGCAAGGCGCCCGTGCAACGCCTCGCCGACCGGATCTCCGCCGTGTTCGTGCCGATCGTCATGGGCGTCTCGGCGCTCACCCTCGTCGGTTGGCTGGTCGTCGGCGGGGCCGCCACGACCGCTGCCTTCACCGCAGCCGTGGCCGTGATCGTGATCGCCTGCCCGTGCGCCCTGGGGCTCGCCACGCCGACCGCCATCATGGTCGGCACCGGCCGCGGTGCCCAGCTCGGCATCGTCATCAAGGGGCCCGAGGTCCTCGAGCAGACGCGCCAGGTCACCACCGTCGTGCTCGACAAGACCGGCACGCTGACCGAGGGAGCGATGGCCGTCTCGGCCGTGGTGCCCGCCGACGGCGTGGACGAGGCCGAGCTGTTGCGACTGGCGGCGGGAGCCGAGGACGCCAGCGAGCATCCGATCGCCCGCGCCATCGCCGCGGCAGGCCGCGAGCGCCTCGGCGAGCTCCCTGCCGTCGAGTCGTTCACGGCCCGGGCGGGCCTCGGTGTCGAGGCCGTCGTCGACGGGCACGGCGTGGTGATCGGCCGACCCGGCCTGCTCGCCGACCGGGGCGTCTCGCTCCCCGCGAGGCTCACCGCCGAGGCCGACCGGCTGGAGGCGGCGGGCTCCACGGTGGTCGGCGTCGCCTGGGACGGCGAGGCGCGGGGACTCGTGGCCGTGGCGGACCGGGTCAAGCCGACGAGCCGCCAGGCCGTCGCCGACCTGCGTGCCCTCGGCCTCACCCCGGTGCTGCTCACCGGCGACAACGAGCGAACCGCCCGTGCCGTGGCGGCCGAGGTGGGCATCGACCGCGTCCTGGCCGACGTGCTGCCGGGGGAAAAGGCGGCCGAGGTGGCGCGTCTACAGGCGGCCGGCGAGGTGGTGGCCATGGTCGGCGACGGTGTGAACGACGCCCCGGCGCTCGCCCGGGCCGACCTCGGGCTCGCCATCGGCACCGGTGCCGACGTGGCCATCGAGGCGTCCGACATCACCCTCGTGGCCGGCGACCTGCGGACGGCCGCCGACGCCATCCGGCTGTCGCGTCGCACCCTGCGGACCATCGAGGGGAACCTCTTCTGGGCGTTCGGCTACAACGTCGTGGCTGTCCCACTCGCCGTCGCCGGGGTCGTGAACCCCATCGTGGCGGCAGCGGCCATGGCGTTCTCGAGCGTGTTCGTGGTCACCAACTCCCTGCGGCTGCGCCGGTTCCGCCCGGGCCAGGTGGCCCGGTGAGCGAGCCGAGG
>JAJZJT010000203.1 GCA_021809995.1 Actinomycetes bacterium | reverse complement strand
AGCCGCCGTGCCCGCTCAGCCGCCGTGCCCGCTCAGCCGCCGTGCCCGCTCAGCCGCCGTGCCCGACGGCGTGGCCGATCAGCGTCGTCACGCCAGCGGCAGCCGTCGCCACGAGGAGCTGCCGTGTGGCCGACCACCACCACGAGCGCCCGGTGAAGAAGGAGAGGGCGCCGCCCACGGCCAGCGAGGCGGCGGCGCCGAGGCCCACGGACCAGGCGACGGCCGTCGTTCCTTCGACGAAGAGCCACGGAAGCAGCGGGACCAGCGCGCCCACGGCGAAGGTCAAGAAGGACGAGACGGCTGCCTGGAGCGGCTTCCCAGTCTGCTCCGGGTCGATGCCCAGCTCCTCGCGGGCGTGCGTCTGGAGGGCGAGCTCGGGATCGCGCATCATCTCGGTGGAGAGCGCATCGGCGAGCTGCGGTCCGATCCCCCGGTCGCGGTAGATGAGGGCCAGCTCGTTGCGCTCGCCCTCCGGTTCGGCCCGAATGGCTTCGCGCTCGACGGCGAGCTCCCGCTCGAAGAGCTCGGACTGGGCCCGCATCGACACGTACTCGCCAGCGGCCATCGAGAACGCCCCGCCCACCAGGCCGGCCAGACCGGCCAGGCGCACGGCGCCCCCCGACGAGTGTGCACCGGCGATACCGAGGACGAGCGCCACGTTGGAGACGAGCCCGTCGCTCACGCCGAAGACGGCGGCGCGCGCACCGCCCCCCTGCAGGTTCCGGTGGTGGTGCTCGCCCTCCATGGGGCGATGGTACGGCGTGCCCCGTGATGAGGGAGAACTCACGGCAGAGCGTAGGCGCGCCTGCCTCCGGCGGGGGCGGTCGACGCTGGTGTGCCCGGGCACTCTGCCGTAGTGTCGGCCCATGCCCACCACCGTCAACGGCCTCGACTCCTTCGCCTCGTTCGTCGGCCAGCACCTTGGCTACAGCGCGTGGCGCCAGGTCGACCAGGCGCAGGTCGACCTGTTCGCCGACGCCACGGGCGACCATCAGTGGATCCACGTCGACCCCGAGCGGGCGGCCAAGGGGCCCTTCGGGGGCCCGATCGCCCACGGTTACCTCACGCTCTCGCTCGCGCCGGTGCTCCTCGGCGAGGTCCTCGCCGTCGAGGGGACGAGCTTCGGGGTCAACTACGGCTGCAACAAGGTGCGCTTCCCGTCGCCCGTGCCTGTCGGCAGCTCGGTTCGCCTCGGCGCCACCGTGGCCTCGGTCGACACCTTCGACGGCGGCGTGCAGGTCGCCCTCGACGTCACCATCGAGGTCGAGGGCGCTCCCAAGCCGAGCTGCGTCGCCCAGGTCGTCTACCGCTACTACGCCTGAGCTGGCTCGCCCGACAGGCCCACCCCGGGGCCACCGGGCAGTGTGCTCCCATCGTTGGAGCGTTCACTCCTAGAGTGTGGGGGTGGAGCTGCGCGTGGAGGAGCTGGCCGCCCGGACCGGGGTGAGCGTCGACACCATCCGGTACTACCAGGGCAAGGGCCTCCTCGACCCACCGCGTCGCTCCGGTCGGCTCGCCTTCTACAACGACGACCACGTCGCTCGGCTCGAGCGGGTGCGCGCCCTGCGCGGTCGCGGGTTCACCCTGGCCACCATCGCGCGGGTGGTGAGCGGCGAGCTCGACGCGGCCGACCAGGCCCTCATCTCCGAGCTCTCGGCGCTTTCGGCCGCACGGGCCGCCACCGGACCGGGACCGGGCGCCGGGCTCACGCTCGACGACCTCGCCGCCCGGACAGGCGTCCCCGTCGGCCTTCTCCGGGCGCTCGTGACCGAGGGCCTCCTCGTTCCGCGCCGGCTCGGCGCCGAGGACCGGTTCACCGACGAGGACGTCGACGCCGTCCGGGCCGGGCTGTCCATCCTCGAGCGGGGAGTCCCGTACGACGACGTGCTGGCGCTCGCTCGCCGCTACCACGAGGCCACCATGGAGGTCGCGGCGGAAGCCGTCGGGCTCTTCTCCGCGCACGTCCGGCACCGGCTCCGCTCCGGCGGTGGCGCGCCCGGCAGCGCCGCGCCGGACGACGCCGGTCCTCCTGAGCTCGTCGAGGCCTACACGGACATGCTCTCGGCCGTCACCACGCTCGTGGGGCACCACTTCACGCGCGTCCTCCTCCGCGCCGCCGTCACCCACGTCGAGGAGCAGGAACCGGCCACCGACCCGGACCCGGGCACCGGCCCGCAGGCCGAGCCCAACCGCCGCCGACGTCCGACCGAGCGCGGGGCGCCGCGCCTCGCTGCCGGCTCCTCGGTGGCACAGCCGTGACCAGGAGGCGCCTGCCGGGCCGCCACCGTCCGCCCGAGCACCCGCTGCCGACGGGCGAGGACAAGACCGCGCTGGTCCGATCGATGTTCGACACGATCGCCCCCCGCTACGACCTGGTGAACCGGGTCATGACCTTCGGCCTCGACGTCCGGTGGCGTCGGCGGGCGTGCCGCGCCCTCGGCCTGCCAGCCGGCTCGCGCGTCCTCGACGTGGCGTGTGGCACGGGCGACTTCCTGCGCGAGCTGCGGCGCCAGGGCATGGCCCCTGTCGGCGTCGACCTGTCGTGGGGGATGCTCGCTGCCAACACGAGCGGCGAGCCGCTCGTGCAAGCCGACGCCACCCAGCTCCCGGTAGCTTCCGGCTCGGTCGCCGGCGTCACCTGCGGGTACGCGCTCCGCAACCTGACCGACCTCGGGTCGGTGCTGGCCGAGCTCGCACGCGTCCTCGCGCCCGGGGGCCGCATCAGCCTGCTCGAAGTGTCGGAACCGACCTGGGCGCCTCTGCGACTGGGCCACCGGCTCTGGTTCACCCGCGCCGTCCCGCTCATCGGCGCTGTGCTCTCCGACGCCGAGGCCTACCGTTACCTCCCCCGCTCGGTCGCCTACCTCCCCGACGAGGGGACGCTCCGGTCCCTCCTCGTGTCAGTCGGCTTCTCCGGTGTCAACCGGCGCTCCCTCCTCGGCGGGGCCAGCCAACTGGTGACAGCCACCCGGTCCGGTACCGGGACATCCCGGGCGAGCACCCCCGGGGCCGGGACGGGACCGTGACCGGAACCGGCCGCCACCACGCACCCCCGCAGGCAGACGCCCTGTGCGCTGTCCGGGTGTGGCTCTCCGCCGCTCCGGCGCGCGACCTGGACCTCGCCGCCCTCGCCGCCGGAGCGGACGTCGTCCTCTTCGACGACGGACGGCGCCGCATGGCGGGGATCGGCACCGCGCTCGACATCCCGCTCGAGGGCGGAGACGACGGTGCCGTCGTCCTCGCGCACCTCGGCGCCGTGACCATCCAGGCCGACACCGGATCCCCCCCGCCGGGGCACCAGCGCCGTGGTCTTCGACACCCGCTGGTGGCGTTCGGCGCGCTCGGGTTCGAGCGCGCGCCCACCGTCCTTCGCGTCCCGGCCGTCCTCTACGTCGAAGAGGCGGACGGCACCCGGTGGGCCACCGTCACGACCGCGCCGGCGGGCCCCGGCGCTGCTCCCGGTCCCCGCCCCGAGCCCGCCGACGTCGAGCGTTGGCTCGCGAGACGGGCCGCCGCGTGCGCTTCGCCACACCGAGCACCCCGGGCGGCCCGCGACGCGGTGGCGATCGAGCCGGTCGGGGGTGCAGCCTCCTTCGACGACGCTCTCGACGACACGCTCGCCTCCCTCCGCCGGGGCGAGCTCACCAAGGTCGTGCTCGCCCGGCATGTCGACGTCGACCTGGGCGGGGCGCCCGACATGGCGGACCTCCTGCGCCGGTGGCGCAACCTCGAGCCCGCGTGCACCGTCTTCGCCCTGGCAGTCGCGGGCGGCCGCTTCGTCGGGGCCAGCCCCGAGCTGCTCGTCGACCGTCGGGGCGACGCGGTGGTGAGCTGGCCCCTCGCCGGCACGGCCGCCCGGCCGCCGGGCGCCAGCGAGCACGCTTCGGACGGGCTCCTCGCGTCGACCAAGGACGCCACCGAGCACCGCCTCGTCGTCGAGGCCATCGCCCGGTCGCTCGGCACGGTGTGCAGTTCGCTCACCGTCCCCGACCACCCGGACCTCGTCCGCCTCCGTTCGGTGGACCACCTCGGCACCCGGATCGACGGACGGCTCCGGCGCGTCCCCGGCTCCGATCCTCCCGACGCGCTCAGCCTCGCCCGGCTCCTGCACCCGACGCCGGCAGTGGGCGGAACGCCTGCGGCGGAGGCCCTGGCCCGCATCGCGGCAGTCGAGCCGGCTCCGAGGGGGCCCTATGCCGGCCCCGTCGGCTACGTCGACGGCGACGGCGACGGCAGCTTCGTGCTCGGCATCCGATCGGCGCTGCTCTCGGGTCACAGGGCCCGGGTCTGCGCCGGTGCCGGCCTCGTGGCCGCCTCCGACGCCGCCACCGAGCGTGCCGAGGTCGACCTGAAGCTTGCCGCCGTGCTGGCCGCGCTCGCCCCCGCAGGCGCGTCCGTGCGGGCTCCCGCCTGAGCCATCCCGTCGCTTCAGCTGTCCGGGCCACCGAGCCGACTGGCCACCTCGTCGACGATCTCCGCCAGCGTGTCGGGCACGTCCCGAGCCACGAAGTGCCCGACGCCGGCCAGGCTTACGAGCCGGGCCCCGGCGATGCCGGCCGCCAGGTCTGCCGACGCGCTCGGCGGGACCACGGCATCCCACGCCCCGGTCACCACCGTGGTCGGGACGGCCACGTCCCCTACGGCACGCTCGAGCAGGCCCGCCTCGGCCAGCAGGGCGCGCTGCTCCACACCGAAGGCCCGTGCCGTCCGCACGAGGTCACCGCCCGTAGCCACCAGGTCGTCATCGGGCAGTGCCGCGGCCAGGCGGCTGGCCAGGCGCCCTGTGGCGTCGCTCGCGCCGAGCAGCCGCCGCAGGCCGGCGAGCGCGGGAACGGCGAGGAGCCCGGCAGCACTCGCGACCTCGCCGGCACCCGGGAGGGCGAGGAGCCGGTCGAGGGCGTTGACGCTCCCGGGGGCGCCAACCGAGCCGACGAGGACGAGCGCGGCGACCACCTCGGGCGCCCGGGCGGCCAGGATCAGCGCGATGCCGCCGCCGTAGCTGTGCCCCACCACCACAGCCGGCACGGCACGTCGACGTTCGAGCTCGGCGGCCAGCACGGCAGCGTTGTGCTCGAGCCCGCCGGCAGGCAGGGACGTCCTGCCGTAGCCCGGCCGGTCCGGGACGAGGACCCGGTAGCGGGCGGCGAGGCGGGCGGCCACCGGGGCCCACGACGCCGCCGTGCCCGGCTGCCCGTGCACGAGCAGGACCGGTGTCCCCGTCCCCTCGTCGTCGACGGCCAGCCCGGCCGGAGCGGGGACGCTCACCGACCGGGCCCGCCCGGCGGCTCC
>JAJZJT010000202.1 GCA_021809995.1 Actinomycetes bacterium | reverse complement strand
CCGCACGTGCCGGGGCTCCCGCGAGGCGCCGACGACGACGTCGGGCCCGACGGGCCCTCGACGCCTTCTCCGGGGAGCCCCGAGCCCGGCGTCGTGTAGGCGTCAGGCGTCAGGCGTCAGGCGTCACCGTACGGCAGGCAGGACGACGGCGAGCCACCCGCTCGGAGCGGCGGCGGACGACCGGGGCGCCGTCTCGAGCGGCTGGGCGGTCGGCCGGACGCCGGGCGGCTACCCTTCGTCCATGCGCCGAACCGGTGTCCTGGTCGTGGCAGCAGCTTCGGTGGTGGCGGTGCTCGTCGCCCGCACGCTCCGTGCCCAGGGTGGACGCACCTCGGCGCCCGCCGATGTCTGGCCACCGGTGCCGAGGAACCCGGCGAGCCAAGCACACCCGCCCGGCTCCCACAGCCCGGCCTGAGCACCCCGGCCGGTCCAGGGCCGAGCCCGAGCCCGGCCCGCTCCGGCGGGCGTCAGATCTCGACGGTGTGGACGTCGCTGATGCCGTCCTCCGAACGGAGCCGCTCGAGCACGTCGACCGGCACCTGCCGGTCGGTCGACAGGACCATGAGGGCGGTGTTGCCCGAGGCCGACGGTCCGACCGCCATCGAGGAGATCGACACGCCGGCCTCGCCGATGGCCGTCCCGACGACGCCGATCATGCCGGCGCGGTCGTCGTTGCGCACCACGACCATGTGAGGCGCGGGCGGGACCTCGACGGTGTGGTCGTCCATCATCACGAGGCGCGGCTCGGTGCGGGGCCCCGTCAGGGTGCCCGACACCGAGTGGCCGCCGCCGCTCAGGGTGATCAGGTTGACGTAGTCGTGGGCCGTGACCGTGGACGTCTCACGTACCACGAGGCCGCGC
Source organism: Actinomycetes bacterium (assembly GCA_021809995.1). Classification (GTDB taxonomy): domain Bacteria; phylum Actinomycetota; class Acidimicrobiia; order Acidimicrobiales; family RAAP-2; genus JAJZJT01. Next base: position 4,530 of record JAJZJT010000202.1, on the reverse strand, counting down.
TCCTCGGCGATCTGAGGGGCGTTGACGTAGGAGACGGGCTCCTCGGTCCCGGCAGCGAAGACGCCCTTCAGCGCGGAGAGGGTCAGGATGCCGGTGCCGGCCCCGGCCAGACCTCCCTGGAACTCGATCTCCAACGAGGAAGGCAGCCCGTCGTTGAGGCAGGCCAGGATGCGGCCGAGCTGTTCGGCGAGGCCCATGAACGGTCGGACCGTCTCGGAGACGTCGGTCGCCGCCACGTTGACGGCGAAGGGGACGAAGTCGCCGTCGAGAGCGAGGATGACCTGCTCGGCGATCGTCACACCGGCCTTGTCCTGCGCCTCGGCCGTCGACGCGCCGAGGTGGGGCGCCACGACGACCGACGGCAGCTCGAAGAGGGGGGACTCGGTCGTGGGCTCCTTGGCGAACACGTCGAGCCCGGCACCCTGCACCCGTCCCGAACGGATCGCCTCGGCGAGGGCGTCCTCGTCGACGATGCCACCGCGCGCCGTGTTGACGATGCGGATCCCCGGCTTGGCCTTGGCCAGCAGGTCGGCGCCGAAGAGCCCGATGGTGTCGGGCGTCTTGGGCAGGTGGATGGTCACGAAGTCCGACTCGGCGACCAGGTCCTCCAGGCTCATGAGCTCGACGCTCATGTGGCGCGCCCGGTCGGCGGACACGTAGGGGTCGTAGGCGACGAGGCGCATTCCGAAGGCGAGGGCCCGCTGGGCCACGAGGGCGCCGACCCGGCCGAGGCCGACGATGCCGAGCGTCTTGCCGTAGAGCTCGACGCCCTCCCACTTGGAGCGCTCCCACTTGCCCGCCACCAAGGCAGCGTGGGCCTGGGGCACGTTGCGCGCCTGGGCCAGCATGAGGGCCATGGCCTGCTCGGCAGCCGAGAGGATGTTCGACTGCGGGGCGTTGACGACCATGATGCCCCGCTCGGTCGCCGTGGCGACGTCGACGTTGTCGAGGCCGATGCCCGCCCGGCCGACGACGACGAGGTCGGCGCCGGCCGCCAGCACCTCGGCGGTGACCGTGGTGGCCGACCGGATCACGAGGGCCTCGGCCCCGACCACCGCCTCGAGGAGCTCGTCGGGCGAGAGCCCCAGCCGCACGTCCACCTCGTGGCCGGCCTCGGCCAGCAGGTCGAGTCCGCGCTGGGCCAACTTCTCGGTGACGAGCACCCTAGCCATGGTGTTCCTTCCTCTCGGGGGTCGGGCCCCAGGGGGCCGCTGCGGTGCGGCGGAGCCGCTCGTACGACGATGTCACGACCACGGCCGTGGCGGCGGGCGCCCCGGCCCTCACCCGGCGGCCCTCACCCGGCGGCACCGAAGAGCCGGGCCAGGCGGCCGACGCCCTCCTCGAGCGCCTCGTCGCCCAGCGCGTACGACAGCCGGAAGTACCCCGGAGCGCCGAAAGCCTCGCCGGGCACGACGGCGACCTTGGCCTCCTCGATGGCCACCTCGGCGAGCTCGGCGCTCGTGGTCGCCGTACGACCGGCGAAGCGCCGGCCGAGCAGCCCGGTCACCGACGGGAACGCGTAGAAGGCACCCTGGGGCTCGATGCAGGACACGCCGTCGATCTCGTTGAGGAGGCGATGGATCGTCACTCGACGGCGGTCGAAGGCGGCCCGCATCGCCGCGACGGCCTCGAGGTCGCCGCTCACCGCGGCGAGGGCGGCGCGCTGGGAGACGTTCGCCACGTTCGACGTCTCGTGAGACTGCAGGTTGGTGGCGGCGGCGACCACGTCGGGAGGGCCGATGAGCCAGCCGACCCGCCACCCCGTCATGGCATAGGTCTTCGCCACCCCGTTGACCACGACGCACCGCTCGGCGAGCTCGGGCACGACGACTGGCAACGAGTGGTGGCTCGCCCCGCCGTAGACGAGGTGCTCGTAGATCTCGTCGGTGACGACCCACAGTCCGCGTTCGGCCGCCCACCGGCCGATCGCCTCGACCTCCTCGCGCGGGTAGACGGCACCGGTGGGGTTCGACGGCGAGACGAAGAGGAGGACCTTCGTGCGCGGGGTGCAGGCCGCCTCGAGCTGGTCCACGGTCGCCCGGAAGCCGGTCGACTCGTCCGTCGGCACGACCACGGGGACACCGCCGGCCAGGGCGATGGCCTCGGGGTAGGTCGTCCAGTACGGGGCCGGCACCAGGACCTCGTCGCCCGGGTCGCACAGCACGGCGAAGGCGTGAGCGACCGCCTGCTTGCCCCCGTTGGTCACGAGGACCTGGGAGGCCTCGACGGCGAAGCCCGAGTCGCGTCGGGTCTTCGCCGCCACGGCCGCCCGGAGCTCGGGGAGACCCGCCGTCGGCGTGTAGCGGTGGTTGCGCGGGTCTCGGCACGCCGCCGCGGCCACCTCGACGATGGCCTCGGGGGTCGGGAAGTCGGGTTCGCCGGCGCCAAAGCCGATGACGTTCTCCCCCGCTGCCACGAGGGCCTTCGCCTTGGCGTCGACCGCCAGTGTGGCCGAGGGCGCCACGGCGGCGGCCCGGGCCGAGATGCGCGCTCGCGCGGGGCCGGTTTCGGTGCGGGTGGCCATGGGTGCAATGATCGCATACGTGACCGACGCCCCTGACATCCGCATCCCCGCCAACCTGCTCCCCACCGACGGCCGTTTCGGCTCGGGCCCCTCCAAGATCCGCCCCGAGGCCGTCGCCGCGCTCGCCGAGTCCGCGTCGACCTACCTCGGCACGAGCCACCGCCAGAAGACGGTCAAGTCGGTGGTGGGCAGCCTGCGTGCCGGGCTGCGTGACCTCTTCTCGCTGCCCGAGGGCTACGAGGTGGTGCTGGGCAACGGCGGGACGACCTGCTTCTGGGACGCCGCCACGTTCTGCCTGGTCGAGCGCAAGAGCCAGCACCTGAGCTTCGGCGAGTTCTCGTCCAAGTTCGCCGCCGCGGCGGCGGCGGCGCCGCACCTCGACGATCCCGAGGTGATCACCTCGCCGGCGGGCACCCACCCCACAGCGGTGGCCCGCGACGACGTCGACCTCTACGCCCTCACCCACAACGAGACCTCGACCGGCGTGATGATGCCGATCACCCGCCCGGCCGGTGCATCGGGCCTGGTGGCCGTCGACGCCACGTCGGGGGCCGGGGGCCTGCCCGTCGACGCCGCCGATGTCGACGCCTACTACTTCGCGCCCCAGAAGTGCTTCGCCTCCGACGGCGGGCTGTGGGTCGCCGTCCTGTCGCCCGCCGCCCTCGAGCGCGTGGCTGCCCTGAAGGCCTCGGGCCGGTGGGTGCCCGCCTTCCTCGACCTGTCGATCGCCATCGACAACTCGCGTCTCGACCAGACCTACAACACCCCAGCGCTCGCCACCCTGTACCTCTTCGACCAGCAGGTCCGCTGGATGAACGAGCAGGGCGGCCTGGCCTTCACGACGGAGCGGTGCGCGCGCTCGGCCGAGGTCCTCTACACGTGGGCTGAGTCCTCCGACTTCGCCACGCCGTTCGTCGCCAACCCCGAAGAGCGCAGCCGGGTGGTCGGGACCGTCGACCTGGCGGACGGCGTGGACGCGAAAGCGGTCGCCGCGACCCTCCGAGCCAACGGGATCGTCGACACCGAGCCCTACCGCAAGCTCGGGCGCAACCAGCTGCGCATCGCCATGTTCCCGGCCGTCGAGCCCGACGACGTTGCGGCCCTGTGCGCCTGCATCACCCACGTGGTGGGGGCCCTCGCGTCCTAGGAGCGGGCCCGGCGGCCGACGCACCCGGTCGCGAGCCCGGCGGCCGACCGATGAAGCAGGCGCGTCGAAGGCCGGCCCACCCGGGCCACCGGACCTCCCGCCCGTGGGCACCCGGGTGCCCTGGACGCTGAGCGACCACGGGCGCCGACGGTGGTCGCCTGATAGCCTCCCGCGGGAGCCGAGCACGGGTCCGAGGGGCCACGTCCGTCGACATGGCGAGGAAGTCGGGTGCTGGCGCTCGTCGGAGCTGACAAGGGCACAATCCGGGACCGGCTCGTCGTGGCCCTCGGTCTCCTCGTGGTGCTCCTCGTCGTGCTGGCAGGGTTCACGGCCGTCGTGCGCGTCCGCGTCAGCCACGCGCAGAGCCGCATCGACGGAGTCCTCATCCCCGCCGTGCGCAACGTGTCGGCCCTGGGTCAGGCGTACGCCAACCAGCAGTCGGCCGAGCGAGGCTATCTGCTGACCGGGAGCCGGTCGTCGCTCTCCCGCTACGCGCTCGCGGCAGACGAGGCGACGCGGCTCGAGGCCGATCTCGCGACCCAGCTTCGCGGCGACGCAGCGGCGAAACGGCTGCTCGCGGCCGTGACGGCCGCCGGCCGGACCTGGCAGACGCAAGGGGCGGCGTCCGAGATCGCAGCGAGGCGGGCCGGAGCCCTCCCCACCGGGGCGGCGCTGGCGGATCGCGTGGCGACCTCACGCACGCTCTTCGACCGCGTGCGCGCGGCGACCAACACGCTCCAGCACCACCTCGGCGACATCATCGCCGTCGAGGTCAACGCGGCCGCCGACGCCCAGTCGTCGGCGAACATCGCGGCAGTGGTGACGGTCGCGTCGTCGGTACTGATCGGAGCGGCGGCGA
>JAJZJT010000201.1 GCA_021809995.1 Actinomycetes bacterium | reverse complement strand
CTGGGTCAAGGTCCTCGACCAGACCCGCTGCATCGGGTGCCACGCCTGCACCACGGCGTGCAAGTCCGAGAACCAGGTGCCCGTCGGCGTCACCCGCACCTACGTCAAGTCCGTCGAGGTCGGTACGTTCCCCCAGGTCCGGCGGGCGTTCCAGGTGACCCGGTGCAACCAGTGCACCGACCCCCCCTGCGTGGCCGCCTGCCCGACCGCCGCCATGCACCAGCGTCCCGACGGCATCGTCGACTTCGACAAGCGCGTCTGCATCGGCTGCAAGGCCTGCATCGCCGCCTGCCCCTACGACGCCATCTTCATCAACCCCGAGGACCACTCGGCCGAGAAGTGCAACTTCTGCGCCCACCGCCTCGAGGTCGGGCTCGAGCCGGCCTGCGTGTCCGTCTGCCCGACCGAGGCCATCCTCGTCGGGGACCTGAACGACCCGACGTCGAAGGTCGCCCGCATCGTCCAGCGCGAGCCGGTCGCCGTGCGTCGCCCCGAGAAGGAGACCCGCCCCGGCCTCTTCTACAAGGGCGCCCACCAGGCCACCCTCGACCCCCTCGCCGCCCGCCGCCCGACCGGCGGCCTCTTCGCGTGGGCCACCCAGGGCGGCTCGGGCCGCCCGGCAGCGCTCAGCCAGCACGTGACGTCGGGGCACCCCCGACACCCCAACTCGAGTGCCGCCGCCCTGCTCTCCTACGACGTTCCCCACCAGGCCCCGTGGGGCTGGCGGGTCAGCCTCTACACCTGGACGAAAGGTCTCGCCGCCGGCGCCTACCTCGTAGCCCTCATGCTGGTGCTGGCCGGCACCATCTCGTGGTCGAGCACACTGTTGCGGTGGGTGGCCCCTTCGGTGTCGCTCGCCTTCCTCGCCGTCACCGGCGCACTGCTCGTGTGGGACCTCAAGCACCCCATGCGCTTCTGGATGCTCTTCCTCCGCCCGCAGTGGCGGAGCTGGCTCGTGCGCGGCGGCGTGGTCATCGCCGCCTACGGCGCCGTGCTCGTCGCCCAGCTCTTCGCCGGCAGCGTGGGCTCCGTCGAGGCGAGCAAGGTGCTCGCCGGCTTCGGTCTGCCCCTCGCCGCCCTGACCGCCGCCTACACCGCTTTCCTCTTCGCCCAGGCCAAGGCCCGTGACCTGTGGCAGAACCCGATGCTCGCCCCCCACCTGATCGTCCAGGCGGTCCTGGTCGGCAGCGCCGTCCTCATCCTCGCCGCGGAGGCGCTCAGCACCCACCGTGCCCTCCACGACCTGACACTCGCCCTGGGCACGGCGGCCGGCGCTCACCTGGCCATGCTCGTCGGCGAGACGCTCCCTCACCACGCCACGGCCCACGCCGAGCTGGCCGTCGACGAGATGACGCTCGGGCGCTTCGCCGCCTTCTTCTGGGTCGGCGTGGTGCTCGTCGGCGTCGCCGTCGCCGCCCCGTGGATCGGGGTCGCGGCCGCCCCGCTCGCCCTCGTCGGGCTGCTGGCCCACGAGCACGCCTACGTGCAGGCCGGTCAGTCCGTCCCGCTCGCCTGAGGAGGCCCCGTGCCCGACCCCCATGGCCCGACCACCGACGCCACCACCGACGGGACCGCCGTCCCGAGCGACGCCGGCGCCGGCGGCCTGCTCGACGCTCTGGGCGCTCGGGTCTCCGCGGCCCGCGCCGAAGCCGAGCGCCGGGGCGAGACCTTCTACCCGGGGGCGAGCGGCGTCCACCTCGCCGCCTTCCCGCCCAAGGAGCGGTGGGACCACTGGGTCGAGCTCGACTCCCGGGCCTGGCCCGAGCGGGTCGAGCACCATTCGATGCTCGTCCCCACGACGTGCTTCAACTGCGAGTCGGCCTGCGGCCTGCTCGCCTACGTCGACCGCGACACCCTGCAGGTCCGCAAGTTCGAGGGGAACCCGGCCCACCCCGGGTCACGGGGGCGCAACTGCGCCAAGGGGCCGGCGACGATCAACCAGGTCACCGACCCGGACCGCATCCTCTACCCGTTGCGCCGAGCCGGCGCCCGGGGCGAGGGCAGGTGGGAGCGTGCCACGTGGGACGAGGCGCTGGACGCCATCGCCGCCCGCATCCGCACGGCGATCGTCGAAGGGCGCCAGAACGAGCTGATGATCCACATCGGCCGCCCCGGCGAGGACGGCTTCACCGAGCGGGTGCTCGCCTCGTGGGGCGTCGACGGGCACAACTCCCACACCAACGTGTGCTCGAGCGGCGGACGGACCGGGTTCCAGTTCTGGACGGGCATCGACCGGCCCAGTCCCGACTACGCCAACGCCAAGGTCATCTTCCTGATCAGCGCCCACCTCGAAACGGGCCACTACTTCAACCCCCACGCCCAGCGGATCACCGAGGCGCGGGCCAAGGGAGCCAAGCTCGTCGTCCTCGACACCCGGCTGTCGAACACCGCCACCCATGCCGACTACTGGCTGTCCCCCCGCCCCGGCTCCGAGGCCGCCATCAACCTGGCCATCGCCCGCCACCTCATCACGACAGACCGGGTCGACTGGGAGTTCGTTCGTCGGTGGTGGAACTGGGAGGAGTACCTCGGGGCCCGCCGGCCCGGTGAGCCGCGGACGTTCGAGACCTTCCGGGCCGCGCTCGCCGAGGAGTACGACGGCTTCACGTTCGAGGTCGCCGCCGCCGAGTCGGGCATCGACGCCGCCACCCTCGCCGAGGTGGGCGAGCTGGTCGCCCAGGCGGGCCACCGCTTCGCCTGTCACAGCTGGCGCTCGGCAGCGGCGGGCAACTTGGGCGGCTGGCAGGTCAGCCGGACGCTCTTCTTCCTCGCCGCCCTCCTCGGGGCGGTTGCCACCGAGGGCGGCACGTTCCCCAACGCCTACACCAAGTTCGTCCCGAAGCCCATCTACACCCCACCGCACCCAGGGGTGTGGCAAGAGCTCTCGTGGCCGGTCGAGTTCCCCCTCTCCCAGAACGAGCTCAGCTTCCTCCTTCCGCACTTCCTGAAGGACGGGCGGGGCAGGCTCGACACCTACTTCTCGCGCGTCTACAACCCGGTGTGGACCAACCCCGACGGCCTCAGCTGGATGGAGGTGCTGACCGACGAGGAGAAGGTCGGCTGCTACGTCGCCCTCACCCCCACGTGGAACGAGTCGGCCTACTTCGCCGACTGGGTGCTGCCGATGGGGCACGCCTCCGAACGCCACGACACCCACTCCTACGAGCAGTACGACGGGCAGTGGGTGGGGTTCCGGCAGCCTGTGCTGCGAGCCGCCCGTGAGCGCCTGGGCGAGACCGTCGCGGATACCCGCGAGGTCAACCCCGGCGAGGTGTGGGAAGAGAACGAGTTCTACATCGAGCTGTCGTGGCGGATCGACCCAGACGGCGGTCTGGGCATCCGCCAGTACCACGAGTCGAAGGCCCACCCCGGCGAGAAGCTCACCGTCGACGAGTACTACGGCTGGATGTTCGAGCACTCGGTCCCCGGGCTCCCCGAGGCGGCCGCCGCCGAGGGGCTCACCCCGCTCGAGTACATGCGCCGCTACGGCGCTTTCGAGATCACCCGCGGCCGGGGCGCGGTCTTCGACGAGCCCGTGGCCGAGGAGGAGCTCGTCGACACGGCGACGAGCCCGCTCGGGCGCGTCTACACGGCCGCGCCCAAGCCGGACGACCCCAACATCGTGCCCGTGGGCGCCCCGCCTCCCGACGACGCCGGCCGCAGGGCCGTCGGGGTCGAGGTCGACGGCGTGGTTCGGCGCGGCTTCCCCACCCCCTCGGGACGCCTGGAGTTCTACTCGTCGACGCTGGCCGCGTGGGGCTGGCCCGAGCACGCCCTCCCCGGCTACATCCGCAGCCACGTCCACCCCGGCAACCTTGCCCCCGACCAGCTGGTGCTGCTCTCGACGTTCCGACTGCCCACCCAGATCCACACCCGCTCGGCCAACGCCAAATGGCTCGACGAGCTCTCCCACACCAACCCGGTGTGGGTCCACCCGAGCGACGCGCGGCGGCTGGGGGTCGGCGCCACCGGCGACCTCGTGCGGGTCGAGACCGACATCGGCTACTTCGTCGCCAAGGCGTGGGTCACCGAGGGGATCCGCCCCGGGGTCGTCGCCTGCTCGCACCACATGGGGAGGTGGAAGCTCACCGGCCACGACCGCGTGAGCCCCGGCGGCATGATGGCCACCGTCGCCCTGCGGCGCGAAGGCGACCGGTGGGCGATGCACACGACCGAGCGCGTCGGTCCGCACGACTCGACCGACCCCGACAGCCGGCGCATCTGGTGGTCGGACACCGGCGTCCACCAGAACCTGACCTTCCCCGTCCATCCAGATCCCATCTCGGGCATGCACTGCTGGCACCAGGCGGTCCGCGTCCGTCCCGCCGAGCCCGGAGACGCCCACGGCGACATCGCTGTCGACACCGAGCGGGCCCGCGCCGTCTACCGCCAGTGGATGGAGCAGACGAGGCCGGCCGGCTCGGTCAGCCCCGACGGCACCCGTCGACCTTCGTGGCTGATGCGCCCGCTGCGCCCGGTGGCCTCGACGTTCGCCCTGCCGACCTCCCCGCCGTGACCACGACCACCGCACCCGTCACCGGGTCCACGACCACCGCACCCGTCACCGGGTCCACGGCGCCCGGAGCGGGCACCGCGGGTGCCGGCCGGTGGGAGCTGCTCCGGGCCCTCGGCGCCGCGGTGGGTGCCGTCCCGCCGTCAGCCGACCACCTCCTCGCCGCCCTCGAGCTGCCGTCGTGGTCCCGCGCCGCGCACACGCAGGCCTTCACGCTCGAGCTCCCGCCGTTCGCCTCGGTCCACCTCGGTCCCGAGGGCAAGCTCGGCGGCGAGGGCGCCGACCGCGTCGCCGGGCTGTGGCGCACCCTCGGGCTCGAGCCCCCACCCGACGCCGACCACCTCGGGAGCCTGCTCGGCTTGTACGCCGAGCTGGGGGAGGCGGAGGAGCTCGCCGCGTCCGACGCGACGCGTCGGCGCCTCGCCCACGTGCGGGCCACCCTGCTCTGGGAGCACCTGTGGTGCTGGGTCCCCGGCTACCTGGCCGCGCTGCGCCGGCACCATCCGGCGGTCGTGCCGTGGGCCAAGCTCACCGGCCGAGCACTCGCCCGCGAGGCCTCGGCCGCCGAGCCTCCCACCGCCCTGCCTCTCGCCCTCCGGACGGCGCCACCGCCACTGTCGGCCGACACGCCTTTCGGCGAGCTCCTCGACGCCCTGACCGTCCCCGTCCGCACCGGCTTCGTGCTCACCGCCTCGGACGTGGCCGCGGCCGCCGGCGCCACCGGCGCCGGCCTGCGACGCGGCGAGCGACGGTTCGCACTGCGAGCCCTCCTCGAGCAGGACGCCGCCGCTACCCTCGGGTGGCTGGCCGACCATGCCGCCAGCTGGGCGCGCCGTCACCGCTGCCAGCCGCCGGTCGCCCACGACCCGGCCCCGTGGTGGGC
>JAJZJT010000200.1 GCA_021809995.1 Actinomycetes bacterium | reverse complement strand
CATCGAGACCGCCGGGCTGGCCGAGGAACCTGACGGGCTGGCCGGGACCTCGGCGGCGCGGGGGCTGGCGCGCCGCCTGGTGGTGGGCAGCGGCGACGGCGCCCGCGAGCTCCGGGTCCGGTCGACCGTGGTCACCGGCCTCGGCACGCCGGGAGAGGAGGCCGTCCAGGTGGTGCTGCACGACGTCACCCCGGAAGCCCGCGAGGGGCGCAGCGCCCGGGCGTACGCGAGCGACCTCGTCGAGGTGCAGGAGGACGAGCGGCGTCGGATCTCCCAGGAGCTGCACGACGAGCCCGTCCAGCGGCTGGTCCACCTGAGCCAGCGACTGCTCGCTGCCGAGCGCGCTGCCGAGCGCGCTGCCGGGGCGACCGGGGCCGGAAGGGACGCCGGGGACGCGTTGGCCGGGCCGATCCGGGCAGCACGCGCCGAGGCGCTCGAGGTGATCGCCGAGCTCCGCGCACTCGCCCGAGGGCTGCGCCCACCGGTCCTCGACGACCTCGGACTGGTTGCCGCCGTCGAGGCGCTGCTCGACGAGCCAGGTGGCACGACGGCACGGTCCCTCAGCGTGGAGGGAACCCCGCGTCGACTGGCGCCGCCGGTCGAGCTGGCGCTCTTCCGGATCGTCCAGGAGTCGCTCCGCAACGCCGAGCGGCACGCGGGTGCCGGTCACGTCGCCGTCTGCCTGGCTTTTACGCCGGGCCACTTTCAGGCCACCGTCACCGACGACGGCCGCGGGCTCGCTCCTGACGCCGTGCCGGGCCTCGGCCTCCTCGGCATGCGAGAGCGCGCCGAGGCGGTCAGCGCCCGGCTCGAGGTAGGGCCGGGCCCCTCCGGGGGCACCACGGTCGCCGTCGCCGTCGCCGACCCCTGACGGCCCCGACGCCTGACGGCCCCGACGCCTGACGGCCCCGACGCCTGACGGCCCCGACCCCTGACGGCCCCGACGCCTGACGGCCCCGACGCCTGACGGCCCCGTCGCCTGACGGCCCCGTCGCCTGATGCGCCTGCGCCCCGGGCTCCGGTCGGACCGGCGTCCGGGCTGCGCCCGTGCGGGGAACCCCGCACGGCCCCACCGAGGAATTACGGGCCCGCTCCACGGTGAAAGCCCGCTGCCGGGCTGAGCGCCGATTCCGCAGAATCGCTGAAGGTGCCGGTCGACCACGCGGGCGATCCGGGCCCCACGCAGCGCCACGCGCCACGCGGTGCGCAGAGCCAAGGAGGTTGTGCCGCATGGAGACCACGACTCGAGGAGATGCCGGAACCGTGCAGGCCGGCCGCCGTCGGCACGGCCGGGGCCGCCGCTGGACGGTTCTCGGCGCCGGTGCGCTCGCCGCCGCCGGCCTGCTGAGCGCGTGCTCGGGGACGAGCAGCGCGAGCAACAGCGTCACCAAGTCCGCCGCTTCGCCCGCACCGGTCACGGTGCACCTCGCCACCGTGATCCTCACCGGTGGCATGACGTCGAACTCCGGCTGGCCGATCTACCAGCCGGCGGACTTCACCGTGCCGAAGGGCGCCACGGTCGACATGACCATCTACAACTACGACGACGGCACCGCGCCGCTCCCCTCGAGCATGGCCATGTACGCCAAGGCGACGGGCGTGAGCGACCTGACCGAAGGGGGCCAGACGGTCACCACCGTCGCGGCGGCCCAGGTCAGCCACACGTGGACCGTTCCGCAGCTCGGGATCAACGTGCCTCTCGGCGTGGCGCCGGCGGCCGCGGCCAACGGCGCGAAGCAGCCCCTGGTGGTCACCTTCAGCTTCAAGGCCACCAAGTCCGGGACGTTCACCTGGAAGTGCATGGCGCCCTGCGGCAGCGGCTCCGACGGCATGAGCGGCGCCATGGCGACCATGGGCTCCATGGAGGGCCAGCTCACGGTGGCGTGAGCCACCGGGGCAGCGGCACCACGCGACGACGACACAGCTCGATGGGCGAAGGAGGAAACGGGGCATGCAACCGGTAGGGCACCACGTGACGGGAGGCAGGCGAGCGGGGGAGGACCTCGCTCGCCTGCCGGCCCTCCGGCATCGGCGCACGGACGGCGACCGCCGTCGGTCGCTCGTGCGCCGGGCAGTCGTCCTCGGCGCCGGGGTCGCGCTCGCCGCGTCCCTCGCCGCCTGCTCGTCGTCGACGGGCGCGGCCGGGAGCGGGTCGTCCGGCTCCGGGGTCGTCGCCAGCACGGTCGTCGTCCACCGCACGATCGTGATCGAGACCGGCAAGATGGACGGCCGTCCGGGTTGGCCCCGCTACACGCCCGCGGGCTTCACCGCCCCGGCCGGCGCGACGGTCGTCTTGACGATCGTCAACCACGACGACGGCACCGCGCCGCTCCCTCCTTCCTCGCCGTGGGGCCAGGTGTGGGGCGCCGATGCCACCTACGGCGAGACCACCGGGGGGACCGAGCTGGTCAACGGGTCACCGGTGCGCGCAGTCCCGAACGACCAGGTCTCCCACACCTTCACGATCCCCGGGCTGCTCGTCAACGTCCCCATCCCCGCCGCCCAGTCGAGCGCCGACCCGGTGACGGTCACGTTCACCTTCCGCGTGACCAAGAAGGGGACGTTCACGTGGCTGTGCGTCGCTCCCTGCGGGAGCGGGGCGACGGGCATGGGCGGCGCCATGGACACCCCCGGGTGGATGGAGGGGCATGTCACCTTCACGTGACCACACCCGTTCGGGCGGAGGCCTCCGACGGCCCCGCCACTGACCGTCACGACGTGAGAGACGAGGGAGAACGACAGTGAGCTGGTTGACCGATCTGGACCCGGGCGAGCCGGGAGAGAACGGCGCATTCGGAGCGTCACCGGGGCTCGACGCGTGCCCGGGCGGGTCCTGTGCCTCTGGTTCGGCCTGTGCGACCGACACGTGCCTGGTCCCCGCCGGGACCGACGACGACGACTCGTCGGTCTCCCGCCGGTCGTTCCTGCGCCTGCTCGGGCTCGGGGCCGGTGCGGCTGTCGTCGGCACGGGCGTGGGCCTCGTCACCTACCGCGAGTACGCGGCGGCAGCCACGACGAACGGCACCGCCAAGGGAGGCATGGTGACCGGGGGGGCCGCCGCCTCGATGGCCGACCAGGCTTCTCCGCCCACCCACCAGTGGGCGATGGTCATCGACCTGCGCAGCTGCAACGGCTGCAAGTCGTGCACCGCAGCGTGCCAGAAGGCGCACGACCTGACCCCCGACCAGACGTGGATCGACGTGTTCACCATGACCAGCAGCACGGGCAAGGAGTACCCCTTCCCCCGTCCCTGCATGCAGTGCGAGAACCCGCCGTGCCTCCACGTCTGCCCGGTGCACGCCACCTTCCGGCAGGACCAGGGCGTGGTGCTGGTCAACCAGACCCGGTGCATCGGCTGCCGGATGTGCATGGCCGCCTGCCCGTACCAGGCCCGCTACTTCAACTGGAACGCGGGCACGGTCTACCCGAAGACCGGCCAGCAGGCCGACGCCGAGTTCCCCGTTCCCCAGCGGCTCGGGACCGTCGGCAAGTGCACCTTCTGCGTCGGCAACCTGAACAACGGGCTCCTGAGCGAGTGCGCGGCGGGCTGTCCGATGGGCGCCATCTACAACGCCGACATCATCAGCGACGTGGCCGTCAACTCGATGGGCAACACCGTGAAGCTGTCGACGTTCCTCGACGACAACGACGCCGTCACCTTCAAGCCGTCGCAGAACACGCACCCGAGGGTCTGGTACATCCTCGGCCACGGTCAGGACCTGGACGCGGACGCGAGCCAGGACACCCCGGGCGCTTCGAGCTGATCGCGATGACGGTGACGACAGGGAACGGCCGGTCGATGGACGACGGGGACGCAAGCGGGCGGACGAGGACGAACGGGAACGCGGAGGCGAACGTGAGCGAGACGCAACAAGGAGCCGGGGCGGTGCCCGGCCACGAGGACCACAGTGTCGACCCGGCGTGGTCGGAGGCGGTGCGCACGGCGGCCATGCGGCCGATGCTCGCCCGCCCGAGCGCGGCGTGGAAGGCGACCGTGGCGGTGCTCTCGCTGGTGGTGCTGGCCGGCTTCGTCGCCTGGGGCTACCAGCTCAAGCACGGCCTCGGGTCGGCCGGCTACAACAACCAGGCCTTCTGGGCCGTCTACATCGTCGACGTCATCACGTTCATCGGGGTGAGCTACGGCGGCGCCGTCATCTCGGCGATCCTGCGGCTCACCGGCCAGAGCTGGCGCGCCCCGCTCACCCGGCTGGCCGAGGGGATGGCGCTCGTGACCGTGCTCATCGGCGGGGCGTTCATCTTCCCCCACCTGGGACGACCCGAACGCTTCCTCAACATCGTGGCCTACCCGAACATGTCCTCGCCCCTCGTGTGGGACTTCCTGGCCATCGCCACCTACAGCGTCGCCACGATGATCTTCTTCTACCTTCCGCTCATCCCCGACCTCGCCGTCGTGCAGAGGACACTGGGCTCCGCCGAGGGGGGCCTGCGCCACGCCGCCTACCGCTTCCTCTCCTTCGGTTGGCTGGGAACCGCCCGGCAGCGTCGGTTGCTGCACGGCGCCCTCGGCGTCGTGGCCCTGCTCATCGTCCCGCTCGCCGTCTCCGTTCACTCGGTGCTGTCGTGGGCGTTCGCCGTCACCAGCCGGCCTGGCTGGTCGGAGACGGTGTTCCCGCCGTACTTCGTCGTGGCCGCCCTCTACTCGGGGACCGCGCTGGTGATCGTGACGGCGGCCGCCTTCCGCAAGGGCTACCGGCTCCAGCGCTTCATCACCCGACGGCACTTCGTGCGGCTGGGCTACCTGATGGCCGCGCTCGGCCTCGTCTACGCCTACCTCACCTTCGCCGACCTGCTCACCGACGGTTACACGGGCATCACGAGCGGCTGGGTCCGCCAGACGGTGACGGGTGCGTACGCTCCGGCGTTCTGGTTCTACGTGGTGGCCGGAGAGATCCTGCCGATCGTCCTGGTGGCCATGAAGCGGACGAGGACGGTGGGCGGCATGACGGTCGCCAGCGTGGGCGTGGTGATCTCCCTGTGGATCAAGCGGCTCGTGATCGTCCTGCCTCCCGTCACGCAGCCCCTGGTCGCCGGCAAGTGGGGCTCCTACCACTTCACCTGGGTGTCGATCACCATCACGCTCGCCGGCGTGGCCGCCATCCCGCTGCTGCTCATGCTCCTCTTCCGGTTCGTCCCCGTGCTGTCCATCGACGAGATGGAGGAGGCCGGCCCGATCGGCTCCTTCGAGCAGGTCTCGACCGAGACGGAGAAGGCCCTCGCCGAGGGCACCATCGGGCCGGAGGTTCGCGAGCCGGTGGGCGCGCTGGCGGCCACCGACGTGCGTGCCAGCACCTGCCGGCACGCCCGTTGGCCTCTGCGCCGGCCTCGTGGCGCCACCCTCGCCCTCGTGGTCGCCGCCGTGGCACTGGGAGCCGCCGCCGTGGTCGGCATCGGCGCGGACGCCAAGCCAGCGGGGGCTGCCACCCTGGCACAAGCGGCACCGGCACCGGCACCGGCGCAGGTGGCACCCGCCGCCACGCCG
>JAJZJT010000199.1 GCA_021809995.1 Actinomycetes bacterium | reverse complement strand
GCCGTGCAGGTCACCGTGGAACACGCCTTCGAGCAGGGCGCCCTCGAGCAGGGCGATGAGGGCCGAGCGGAGCACGGCCGCCGTGTCGATCCCGGCGGCCCGCATGGCGGCGACGTCTGACCACGGGAAGCCCGAGAGCCGCTCCATGACGAGGACGCGGCGGGTGACGAGCTCGGCGTGAGGTCGCGGCACGGTGATGGCCCGCTGTCCCGTTCGGGCGAGGACGGCGGCGACGTCGAGCATGTTCTGGGCCTCGAGGCGAAAGTCGAGCTCCTCGGAGATGGTCTCGGCGAACAGCTCGACGAGAGCCGGGGGGTTGGCCAGTGCGGTCACCGGGATCCGGCCGACGAGGGCTGGCGCCAGCCAGCACAGGACGTTGACGTCGCGCCGCACTTGGCTGGCCACGCGGCGGCGCTGGACCTTGACGACGACCGGGGTGCCGTCGCGCAAGGTGGCGGCGTGCACCTGGGCGATCGAGGCGGAGGCCAGCGGTCGGTGGTCGAAGGCGGAGAAGACGGCGGCCAGGGGCGCGCCGAGGTCCTCCTCGACCGTCCGGCGGACCACGCCGAAGGGCTCGGGGGGCACACGGTCGCGCAGCAGTGCGAAGGAGGCCACGAGCTCGTCGGGGAAGAGCCCCTCGCCGGACGAGAGGACCTGGCCGAGCTTGATGTACGTGGGCCCGAGGTGGCCGAAGGCGCGCCGGAGCCGGTGCGAGAGCCCTGCTCGCGACGCGGCCGTGCCCCGTTCGGCGGCGGCCCAACCGGCGAGCGCCGCCCCGAGGTGGGCCGTCACAACGGCGAGCCGGGCGAGCGGTGGGCGCTGGCGGCGGGAGACCCATGCCGCCGCGTCGGTCGCGACGGTGCGACGGAGCCCGTCGACGCCGCCGGCCAGGGCCAGGCTCCACGGGGGCCTCTCGCCGCTCGCCCACGGGGAGCGCGAGCGGGAGAGCGCATCGGTCATGGCCCCCGACGGTACCGGGTCGGGCGGCGAGGTCGGGCTCGCCCTCAGGAGGTGGGAGCGGAGATGACCAGGCAGCCGTTGTGGCCACCGAACCCGAAGGAGTTCGAGAGCACGTGGGTCGGGGTCCACGGGCGGGGCGCACCGGCCACGACGTCGACGTCGATGGCCGGGTCCCGCTCCTCGTGGCCGGCGGTCGGCGGGATGGCGGCGTGCACGATGCTGAGGACCGAGGCCACGGCCTCGATGGCACCCGCCGCGCCCAGCCCGTGGCCGGTGACCCCTTTGGTCGACGTCACGGGGGGTGCCGCGTCGCCGAAGGTCGCCCGGATGGCCAGCGACTCGGCGAGGTCGTTCGGCGGGGTCGACGTGCCGTGGGCGTTGATGTGCCCGACGTCCTCGGGGCGGACGCCGGCGTCCGCCATGGCGAGCGCCATGCAGGCGGCGGCTCCGGTGCCTTCGGGCGCCGGCGCGGTGATGTGGTGGGCATCCGCAGTGCGCGCCGCGCCCGTCAGCTCGGCATAGATGCGGGCCCCGCGCGCCACGGCGCGGTCCCACGCCTCGAGGACGAGCGCTCCGGCCCCCTCGGTGATGACGAAGCCGTCGCGGCGAGCGTCGAACGGGCGTGAGACGCCCGACGTCGACAGGGCCGTCATGTTGGCGAAGGCGGCGATACCGACCTCGGTCATGGCCGCCTCGGCGCCACCACCGATGGCGACGTCGCACCGTCCCGAGGCCACCAAGCGGGCTGCCGCGCCGATGCTGTCGGTGCCGGCTGCGCATGCGGTGGTGATGGTCTCGGACGGACCGTGCCACCCGAGGCGCATCGAGACGTTGGCGGCACCGGCGTTGGCCATCATCATCGGCACGAGACGGGGTGAGACACGCCGGGCGCCCTTCTCCCCATAGACGAGCACCTGGGCCTGAAGCGTCTCGAAGCCGCCGACGCCCGTGCCCAGCACGACGCCCGCCCGGTCGGGGTCGACCCCGAGCTGCCCGGCGTCGTCGATGGCCATCGCCGCCGCGGCGATGCCGAACTGGGCGAAGCGGTCGAGCTGGCGCTCCTCGCGCGGCCCGAACCAGCGTGTCGGCTCGAAGTCCGGCACACGTCGCTCGCCGGTCGGCTGCGGGGCGTTCAGGCCCGCCCACAGCGCGTCGGTGCCCGTCCCGCAGCACGAGACGATGCCGAGCCCGGTGACGGCCACGCGGCGACCGCGGACCGGCCCGTCGGGGCCGATGCCGAGCAGCATCAGAGCTTGGAGGTCACCAGGTCGTACGCCTGCCCGATGGTGTCGATGCCCTCGAGCTCGGACTCGTCGACGGTGATGTCGAACGCCTCCTCGAGGGCCATCACGAGCTCGACGAGGTCGAGGCTGTCGGCGTCGAGGTCGTCGGCGAAGCTCGCCTCCTTGGTGACCTTCTCCGCCGGCACCTGCAGCACCTCGACGGCGCACTCCCTGAATTTCTCGAACGTGTCGTCGCCTGGCATGGGTCGCTCCCTTCGTGCAGCGGGTCGTCTGCGTTCGTTGTCGGCTGGTGCGGCCGTCCGGCAGGGGACGGCCTGTGGTCGTCGGCCAGCGGGCTGCAGCGCCCCGTCCTCGCCACCGGCGAGGACGGCCGTCACAGGCCCATGGCCAACCCGCCGTCCACGGGGACGACGGCCCCGGTGACGTAGCCGGCCCCCTCCGAGCACAGGAAGCCGATGACCTCGGCGACCTCCTCGGGCCGCGCCACGCGGCCGAGGGGGATCTGCGCTTCGTAGAGGGAGCGGTGCTCCGCTCCGAGTCCGGCGAGCATATCCGTCTCCACGAGTCCCGGGGCGACAACGTTGACCGTCACCGACCGGCTGGCCAGCTCGCGGGCGAGCGAACGGGCCAGGCCGAGGAGGCCGGCCTTGGACGCCGCGTAGTTGACCTGCCCGGCTGCCCCGAGGAACGCGCTCACCGACGAGACGACGACGATCCGGCCACGCCGGGCGCGGACCATGCGCCCCGCGGCCCGCTTTGCCACCCGGAAGACCCCGGTGAGGTTGGTGTCGAGAACCTCCGACCAGGCGTCGTCGCCCATGCGGAGCAGGAGGGTGTCGCGGGTGATCCCGGCGTTGGCGACAAGGACCTCCACGGGCCCGAAGCGCGCCTCGACCTCGGAGAAGGCGGCGTCGACGGCCGCGCCGTCAGAGACGTCACAGGCCAGCGCCACGAAGCGGTCGGCGGGAAGCTCGTCGTCAGGGGCCTCGAGCGCACCGGTGCGCGACGTGACGGCGACGCGGTCCCCCCGGGCCACGAACCACCGAGCGGTGGCGAGGCCGATGCCACGCGTCCCCCCGGTGACCAGTACGACCCGCGACGCCGAGCTGCTCCCGGCGGGTACCGGTGCGCTGTCGGCTGGGGCCTCGGGTGTCGTCACAGGGCTGCTCCCTCCTCGGTTCTGCGGGACGGCGCCGGCCCGGCCGGGGCGTCGGTGCGCACCCATGCCACCGGCTGCCCCTCGACGACCCGCTCGCCGCGGACGGCCAGCCAGCGGACGAGCTGCCCGGCGAAGGGCGTGCGGACATCGGTCGTCCCCACCGTGCCGACGCGGTCGCCGACGGCGAGGCGGCTGCCTGGCTCGCCGCACCCTGCCGCGGGGTCGGCTGCGGCGGCGGCGAGGGGGGAGGTCTCGAGCGCGGTGAGCCCCGTGTCGGGCTCGAAGACGCCGGCCGCGGGGCTGACGACGACGCGCTCGGAGCTGTAGAGGTGCTCGCCCTGGTGCGACGGGGACGCGGCGTTCCAGACGGCCGGCCCGGCGATGGCGTCCATCAGGGCGTCGAGGTCGTCGGGCACGGCGACGCTGACGGCACGGAGCTCGGGCGTGGTGCGCCGTGCCAGGCCGGAGAGGACCCCGCCCGGCCCCAGCTCGACGAGGGTCACGATGTCACGGCCGGCGAGCGTCTCGAGCGACTGGCGCCACCGCACCGGGCTGGCCAGCTGAGACGAGAGGAGCCCTTGCCACTCCTCGGCGCCCGTATGTACGCGGGCGTCGACGTTCGCCACGACGGGTACCTCGGGAGCGTGGAACGTGGCTTCGGCGAGCGACCGCCGGAGCCGATCGCGGGCCGGGAGCATGAGCGGCGTGTGGAACGCCCCGGCGACCGGAAGGGGGAGGACCTTGCGCGCGCCGAGCTCCTTGGCCTTGGCGGACGCGACGGCGACGCCGTCGGGCGTGCCGGCGATCACGACCTGGCCGGGGGCGTTGTAGTTCGCCACCCACACCTCGGCGTCGGAGAGCCGACAGGCGGCATCGGCGTCGGCGTCGCTCATGCCCAGCACGGCCGCCATGGTCCCGGCCTTGGCGGACGCCGCGTCGTGCATCGCCGCGCCACGTTCGGCGACGAGCCGGATGCCGTCTGCGAAGGAGAGGGCCCCGGCGGCGACGAGCGCCGAGTACTCGCCGAGGCTGTGGCCGGCGCAGGCTGCCGGGGCGAGGCCGAGGCGCTCGATGGCATCGAGGACGACGAGGCTGGTGACGAAGGTCGCGAGCTGGGCGTTGGCGGTCAGGGTGAGCACGTCCATCGGTGCGTCGAGCAGGAGGGTGGCGACATCGCGTCCGGCCAGCTCGGAGGCCTCTCCGACGAGCTCCCACGAAGGGTGGTCGACCCACGGACGGCCCATGCCCGACCGCTGGGACCCCTGCCCGGGGAAGGTGAAGGCCAGCACCGACGCACTCCTCTCGACTGGACGGCCCTGCTTCGCCGGCAGGACCCGATGGGCGGGGGCGGGCCCGGCCGCTCGTCGCTGGCCCGGCTGCTCCCAAGTGTGGCATGTGGCCGGCGCCGGACAGGTCGACCCCGGGCGCCGCTGCGTGCCCGGGGCGGGACTCGAACCCGCACGCCCTTGCGGACAATGGATTTTGAGTCCATCGCGTCTGCCATTCCGCCACCCGGGCCGGCCGGCGGTCATCCTAGGCCACGGAGCCCGGCGGCGGGCCGCCCCGGGCGGTGGACGGGACGGCGCGACACGGAGCCCCTAGATTGTCGGCGGTGGGGAACGAGCAGGCGACGGAGAAGCCCGGGGAGGGCCCGGGGCGCTCCGGACGGAGCGCGGCGATCTCGACGGCCCGTGCGGCGTGGCGTGCCCTCGGAGCCGACAGCCAGCTCCTCGTCGAGGAGGTCGAGGTCCTCCGCCTCGGCCTCGACCTGCGCCGACCCCTCAGGACGGCCGTGGGCGTCCACCGGCACCGTCCGGTCGTCCTGGTCCGGGTGGCGGCCCGGCCGGTCGACGACGGGCCGACTCGGGGCGGGCTGCGTCGGGCCGCCGTGATGGGGTGGGGCGAGTGCGCGGCGTTGGCGGACAGGACCTATGACGCGGAGGACGCCGAGGACGCGGCGAGGGCTCTCGACGAGGTGCTGGTCCCTGCGCTGCTCGACCAATCGCCGCGGGTCGCCCGGCGCGGCGGGCCGCTCCTGCCCGTGCTGCTCCCGCCCACCGGGCTCGCCGGCGTGCCCGAGATCGCCGGGTCCGCACGGGAGCACCCCCTGGCGGTCGCCGCCCTCGAGATGGCGGTCGCCGA
>JAJZJT010000198.1 GCA_021809995.1 Actinomycetes bacterium | reverse complement strand
CTCCGCGCCATGGCATCGCTCGCCGCCGGCCAGGTCCCCGGACCGGAGCTGTCGGTGGCCAAGCTCGCCTTGACCGCCAACATGGTCCGCACGGCCGAGGCGGCCGCGTCGCTCCTCGGGCCGAAGCTCGTGGCCGACGGGGGCGAGTGGGGCACGTACGCCTGGTCCGAGTACGTCCTCGGTGTCCCGGGCATGCGCATCGCGGGAGGGTCCGACGAGGTCATGCACAACATCATCGGCGAGCGGGTGCTCGGGCTGCCCAAGGAGCCGTCGGCCTGAGCCGGTCGGAACCGCTACCGGAAGGGGAGCCGGTCCACGTACGACCACGACCGCCGGTGCAGGGAGGTGAGCCCCACGCCGGCGAGCGCCCGGCGGTGGGCCGGGGACGGGTAGCCCTTGTTCCGGTCGAAGTCGAAGGCCGGGAACGAGGGGGCGAGCTCGGCCATCAGCTCGTCGCGGACGACCTTGGCCACCACCGACGCCGCGGCGATGGCGACCGAGGTCCCGTCGCCGCCCACCTCGGGCCACACGGGCACCGGTGCCGGGTGCACGTAGTCGACGGGGCCGTCGAGCAGGAGGACGTCGGGCGGGGCCACCAGCTGGTCGAGCGCCCGCAGGGCGGCGAGCCGGAGCGCCCCGTTCATCCCCAGGTCGTCGCACTCGCCCGGGGAGGCGTGCCCGACGGACCAGGCCGCCGCCCACGCCACGACCTCGTCGCGCAGCCCGGGCCGCTCACGCTCGGGCACCAGCTTGGAGTCGCGCACGCCCGAGGGCGGTGGCCCGTCACCGGGGACGACCACGCCCACCGACACGGGCCCGGCCCACGCGCCCCGTCCGACCTCGTCGGCGCCCGCCGGGCGACGGAAGCCCTCCCTACGGGCATGTACCTCCAGCGCCCGGTCCGGCCGGGCCCGCCCGTCGAGGCGGCGGGAGGTCACCGCGGTGCCCGCCGGTTCACCCGGTCCGGCCCACCGCCGCCCGCAGCTCGGCGCGCACGACCTTGCCGAGGGAATTGCGGGGCAGGCGGTCGACCGCATGGACCAGACGCGGTCGCTTGTAGTCGGCGAGCACGCCGGCGCAGACGGTGGCGAGGTCCTCGACCGTCGGGGGCGGCCCGTCGGCGACCACGAAGGCGGTGACCACCTCTCCCCACTCCTCCGACGGGGTGCCGACCACGGCAACGTCGGCCACGGACGGGTGCGTGCGGAGCACGTCTTCGACCTCGGCGGGATAGACGTTGAAGCCCCCGGTGATCACCAGCTCCGACGACCGTCCCCGCAGGACGAGGTAGCCGTCGTCGTCCACCGCTCCGAGGTCGCCGGTGGCGAACCACGGCGCACCCCCGTCGGTGGCCGGAGCGAACGCCTCGGCCGTGGCTGCCGGACGCTCCCAGTAGTGGTCGAAGACGTTCGGGCCGCGGACCCGTACCTCGCCCCCGGAACCGAGCTGCACCTCCACGCCGGGAAGCGGGAAGCCGACGGTGCCCGCCCGACGGGGGCCCGCGAACGGGTTGGACACGTTCATGAGGGTCTCCGTCATGCCGTAGCGCTCGAGCACGGGCGTCGCGAGGACCTCGGAGCACCGGCGGTGGAGGTCGGCGGCGAGCGGCGCGGAGCCCGACACGCACAGTCGGAGCCGGGCGAGGGCGGCGAGGTGCCCTGAGCCGAGCAGCCGGTGGTACATGGTGGGGACGCCGAAGAACAGCGAAGAGGAGGGGGAAGCGGCTTGGCCGGCTACGGCGCCGGGGTCGAAGGACGGCAGGAGCACGGCAGAGGCGCCGGTGACCAGGGTGCCGTAGATGCCGACGCACAGACCGTGGGCGTGGAAGACCGGCAGGGCGTGCACGAGCCGGTCGTCGGCCGTCCATCTCCACGCCAGCGCCACCGACCGGGCGCTGGCCAGCAGGTTCCGGTGCCGGAGGACGGCCCCCTTGGGCCGGCCGGTGGTGCCCGAGGTGAAGCACACGAGCGCCGGGTCGTCAGGCGCCGCGGCATCGAGCGCGGCGACCTCGCTCCCCTCGGGGAGGGCGAGGTCGGGGCCGACGACGACGAGGTCGCCACCGAGCGCCTCACGGGCCCACCGGCCGCGCACGGGGTCGTCGACGACGGCGACGCGGGGCCGGACGTCGGCGGCGATGTGGCCGACCTCTCGGGCGCCGTAGGCGGGGTTGACGGGAACGACCACGAGACCGGCACGGAGCGCGCCGAGGTGGGCGACGATCCCCTCGAGCGACGACCCGACCGACCACATCACCCGGTCCCCCGGCACGGCCCCCGTGCCGAGCAGGCGGTGGGCAGCCCGCCGGCTCGCCTCCTCGAGCTCGTCGGCGACGAGCCACCGGTACCGGCCGGTGGCGCCGTCGCCGTCCGGTGCCCCGAGGACCGGGAACGACGGCTCAGCCGACCACCGGGCTGTGAAGGCACCGACGAGCGTGCCCCCGGCACCGAGGTCGACGCTGGTCGGGTCCGATCCGGTCGAGAGGTGCTCGCGCCACGGTCGCAACGGGGTGGTCACGGGCATGACGGTAGCGGCTCGTGCCCCGTACCGGTCTGCTACACCAGGGGTCCGGGCCCGGTCGCGCCCGTCCCACCGGCGCCGGCGAGCGCCGGTGGTGCACGGCCCGGCGCGCCGAGGGGAACCAGCGGGGAAGGAGAACGACGATGGAGGCGACCACCGGAACGGAGGGGGGACGGGCTCGCCGACGCGTCGCCGTCGTGCCCCACACCCACTGGGACCGCGAGTGGTACGCGCCCTTCGAGACGTTCCGCATGCGGCTGGTGGACGTGGTCGACGACGTCCTCGACCTCCTCGAGAGCGATCCCTCCTACCGTCACTTCGTGCTCGACGGCCAGACCGCCGCCGTCGACGACTACCTCGAGATCCGTCCCGAGCACGCCTCCCGGGTAGCCGACCTCGTCGGCGCCGGGCGCCTGTCGATCGGCCCGTGGGCTGTCCTGATGGACGAGTTCCTGGTGTCGGGCGAGACCATCGTCCGCAACCTCGCAGCCGGCCTCGCCCGTGCAGGGGAGCTGGGCGGGGCCATGCCCGTCGGCTACCTGCCCGACATGTTCGGCCACGTCTCCCAGATGCCGCAGATCCTCGCGCAGTTCGGGCTCGGCCATGCCGTCGTGTGGCGCGGTGTGCCCTCGGCGGTCACCCGCTCGGCGTTCCGTTGGGTGGCGCCCGACGGCTCGGCCGTGCGCGCCGAGTACCTCGTCGCCGGTTATGGCAACGGCGCGGCGGTCCCCCGCGACCCGGCGCGGTTCCTCGGACGCCTGTGCGCCCATCTGGAGGAGGTCGCGATGTTCCTGCCCGACGGGGCACCCCTCCTCTTCCTGAACGGCACCGACCACCAGGCGCCACAGCCGTGGCTCGGCTCCGTGGTCGCCGAGGTCAACGCCTGCCAGGACGAGATCGAGCTGGAGGTCACCTCGCTCGCCTCCTACCTGGCCCAGGCACCCACCGCCGGGCTCGGGACCTGGCAGGGCGAGCTGCGCTCGGGCGCACGGGCGAACGTGCTCATGGGCGTGGCGTCGAACCGTGTCGACGTGAAGCAGGCGGCCGCCCGCGCCGAGCGCGCGCTCGAGCGCCTGGCCGAGCCGCTGGCCACGCTCTTCCTGCCGCCCGAGCGCTGGCCGGCCCCGTTCCTCGAACGGGCCTGGCGACGGCTCGTCCACAACTCGGCGCACGACTCGGTGTGCGCCTGCTCCCACGACGAGGTCGTCGACGCCGTGTTGACCCGCTACGCAGAGGCAACGCGTCTCGCCGAGGGCGTCACCGAGCGCGCCCTCGGTGCGCTCGCCCGGTCCTTGCCCGACCCCGGCCCGACCGTGGTCAACCCCTCGGCGCACCGGCGAGGCGGGGTCGTCGAGGTCGTGGCCCCGGCGGACGGTCTGTCGGGGCCCGATGCCCAGGTCGTCGCGGACGTCCCGGCGCTGCCCGACGCCCTGACCCTCGACGGGCCGACCGTCCTCGGCGTGCTCCACCGCATGGAGGGCACCCGGCTCTCCGAGGATGCCTACGTCGTCGACGCCGCCCTCGACGAGGCAACCGACGAGGCACCCGAGCCGCTCACCCACCCCGAGCGGCCCGGCCTCACCCTCCGCCTGACGATCGCCGGCGCACCCGCCGACGCACCGACGGTCGAGACCGTCAAGCGGGAGCTCGTGAGCCGGCTCGCCACCGGTCCCGAGCGGCCCGTCCACGTCATCGTCGACCAGCAGCCCACCCGGCGCACCGTCGTGCGGGCCGAGCCGGTCGACGGGTTCGGCTGGGCCCCGCTCGTCCCTGCTCACCTCCGCTCCCCGGTCGGGGTGACCGCGGACGCCGGGCTCGTGACGCTCGCCAACGGTCTCGTGTCGGTGACCGTGGGCGCCGACGACGGCTCCTTCGCCGTCGACGGCGTGCCCGGGTTCGGCCGGCTCGTCGACAGCGGGGACCACGGGGACACCTACAACTACTCGCCCCCGGCCCACGACACCGTGGTCGACGCGCCGGACGCCGTCGAGGTCCTCGTCCGCGAGCGCGGACCCGTCCGGGCGACCGCCGACGTCGTCTGCCGCTACCGCTGGCCAGCACGCGTCGAGGAGGCAACGGGACGGCGTGTCGGCGATGTGGCGGTGACGGTCACGACCACCGTGCAGGTGGTGGCCGACGAGGCCACCGTGCGGGTGCACACCCGCTTCGAGAACCCATGCCGGGACCACCGGCTGCGGGCACACTTCCCCCTGCCCGAGCCGGCCACCGTCTCGCGAGCCGAGTGTGCCTTCACCATCGTCGAGCGCGGGCTCGCCGCCGAGGGCCGCCCCGACGAGCTCGGGCTGCCGACCTTCCCCTCCCGCCGGTTCGTCACGGCCGGCGGCCTCACGCTCGTCCACGAGGGGCTGCTCGAGTACGAGCTGGTCGACCTCGACGAGGAGCGGGAGAGCGCGGCCTCCCTGGCGCTCACACTGCTCCGGTCGACCGGCATGCTGTCGCGGGTGGGCATGGTGACCCGACCGCTGCCGGCCGGACCCCTGCTCCCCTTGCGGGGCTCCCAGTGCCTCGGGCCCGTCGAAGCCCGCTACGCGCTCCGCGTCGGGGCCTGCGACCCCTACGAGCTCGTGGACGAGGTGCTCCTCCCCCTCGAGGTCGTCCACGCGCCCGGCGGCGGAGGGCGAGCTCCGGCCGGGTCGGCACTCGGCGTGGACGGCGGCGTCGTGTCGTCCCTGCGCCGCGTGCCTGGTGGCGTCGAGCTACGCGTCTTCAACCCCACGGACCATCCGGTCGACGTGACGGTTCCGGGGCGGGAGGGATGGCTGGTCGACCTACTCGGCCGGCCCGTCACGTCCTTCGCCGGGACGTTCCCGCTTCGTCCGCACGGCATCGTCACCGCGCGGACGAGCACCGTCTGAGCGCCGAGACGTCGCAGCCGTGCCGGCCGCGCGCGGCGGTCGCGGGGTGCCGGTGGCTCGTGACGCCCCCGGTGATCGTGACGATCCGGTCGCGCGCGGCGGTCGCGGGGTGCCGGTCGTGGCAGCCCGTCCCGCGTCACGCGGCG
>JAJZJT010000197.1 GCA_021809995.1 Actinomycetes bacterium | reverse complement strand
GGGGTGCGCGCTGCTGCGGCGTGCGGCTGCCGGGCGCCCCCCCTGGACGGCGCGGCCGGCGACGGCGGGACGTCGGGCGCGATCTGTGCGGCCGGTCGGCGCTGGTAGCGGCCGAGGAAGTAGAGGTGGAGACGCCGGTAGACGTCGCCGTGCTCGAACTGGAGGGACGCGTAGGCGAGACCGCCGACGGGGATGGGCAGCCAGAAGTTCACTGCCCGGTAGGCGAGGACGGCCGAGAGGGCCTCGGCGGCGCTCGGTCCGAACCCGGTGATGAGCGAGGCGAGCACGAACTCGACCACGCCCAGGCCGCCGGGCGTCACGGGGATCGCCGCCAAGATGTTGGCCAGCCCGTACGCGACGAGGAGGTCGACCGGCGAGATGACGCGGCCGAAGGCGGCGACGAAGATCCACAGCGAGGCGGCGTCCAGCAGCCAGTTGGTCGTGGCCCACGCGGTCGCCCGCACGAGGAGCTGCCGGTCCTCGAGGAGGACGGCGAACCGCTCGGCGAGCCGTTCGAGGAACGCGGTGACGCGGTCGGCGTCGACGAAGCGCAGGCGGGCCGACACCCGGTGGACGGCGGTGGCGGCGCGCTCCTGCCCACGGGTGAGCAGGGCGAAGATCCCACCGAAGGCGGCGAGGAGCACGACGCCGATGGCGGCCGCCACGGCGACGAGGATCGATGCCGAGGTCGACGCGGCCGACCCTTGCCCGGCGGGCGGGTGGAAGCCGTGCTCGACGAGGAAAGCGACGAGGGCCAGCCAGAAGAGCACGTTCAGGACGACGGCCGAGCCGATCCCCTGCGTGCCGAGGGTGAAACCGGCGTCGGCGCTCGAGATCCCCGATTGGGTGAGGAGCCGGTAGCCGAGTGCGGCCCCCGGTGCGGTGCCACCGGGCGAGACGTGGCTGAGGGCAAGTGTCGACAGGTTGATGCGGAAGAGGCGCTCGCGGCTGGTCCCCGGCGTGGGCAGCACGGCGTAGGTGAGCTGGGCGTAGGCGACGAGGGCGGCGACCTCGAGGGCGACCCCGGCGACCAGGTAGCCGGCGTTGACGTGCCCGAGGGTCTCGAGCTCGGCGCGGTGGCTCGCGACGAGCGGGACGACGACGTAGAAGGCGAAGAGGAACAGGACGACGAACCCGACGCTCCAGCGCACCTCGCGGCGGGCGAAGGGGCCACGGTGCCACCACCGCCGCCGAGGGCGTGCGGCGCGCTCTGGCGGATCGGGAGCCATGTCGCCATGTTTGCACGCAGGCCGTCTCGCACCTGACATGCTGGGACGATGGTGGCCGAGCACACGCCGGAGGCGGAGCCGGCGGCGGGCGACCCGGCGGCGGACGCCGTGGGGAGCGACGCACCCCGACGCGACCGGCTGTTCGCTGCCGCCACGCGCGTCGGCGTCCCGTTGCGGACGATCCTGGTCATCGACGCCGTCGTCATCGCCACGTGGGTCGGCTACCGGCTCGTCGGCCGCCTCCACGAGGTGATCCTCTGGGTGCTGGTGGCCGCCTTCATCGCCGTGGTGCTCGACCCCGCCGTCGTCTTCCTGCAGCGACGCCGTCTGGGCCGGACCGCAGCGGTGGTCGTGGTCTTCGCCGTGGCAGTGCTGGCCTTCTCGGGGCTCCTCGTCCTGTTCGGCTATCCGCTCGTGAACGCGCTGACCCACTTCGCCGAGCAGCTGCCGACCATGGTGAGCGACCTGCAGAAGGGCCATGGCCGGCTCGCTAGGACCCTTCAGCATTTCCACCTGCTGAGCTGGGTCCAGCGCAACGCCCCGAAGCTCAAGGCCGCCGCCCGGAACCTGGGCCGGCCGGCGCTCAACGTCGGGACCAACCTCGGCAAGGCCGTCTTCTCGACGATCCTCGGGCTCACCACCATCGCGTTCCTCTCGCTGTTCATGCTGCTCGAGGCCCCACGACTGCGCACCGGGCTGCTCGGCGCGCTCGAGCCCACCCGGCGGGCGCGCGTCGAGGTGGTGGCGCGCCAGGTGTCCCAGTCGGTCACCGCCTACGTGCTCGGCACCGCCGTGCTGTCGTTGCTCTTCGGGGTGGTCGTGCTGGTGACGCTCACCGTCCTCGGGGTCCCCTTCGCCCTCCTCATCGGCCTGTGGGTCGCCCTCGTCGCCATGATCCCCCTCGTGGGCGGTTTGGTCGCCGGTGTGCCGACGGTGGTGATCGCCCTGCTCCACGCCCCGTCCGCCGCCGTCGTGATGATCATCGTCTTCGTCGGGTTCCAGCTCTTCGAGAACCACTTCCTCTACCCGCTGGTGATGAGCCGGGCCGTCCGGATGACGCCACTGTGGGTGCTCGTGTCGGTGCTCGTGGGCGCCAACCTGGGCGGCGTGTTCGGCTCGGCGCTCGGAGCCCTGGCGGGCGCCCTCGTGGCGATCCCTCTGGGGGGCGCCATCCAGGTGGTCGGTAGCGAGGTCTGGCGAGCCACCCGCGCCCGGGCCGCGCCCGGCGGGGCCGCACCGCCCGAGGCCGCACCCGGCGGCGAGGGACCCCAGGCGGCCTGAGCTGCCGCGCTGGCAGGCGTAGCCGGCCACGTGTCGCGCTGGTGGTGACGTCGACCGCGGTCGATCGGGCCCAAGGGTTCTCGTATGCTTCGGGGCGTGCGCCCCCTGGTGGTCCTCCCGACCTACAACGAAGCGGCCAACGTCGACCGTGTCCTCCGACTGGTCCGGTCGTCCCTCCCCGAGGCCACGGTCCTCGTGGTCGACGATGGCAGCCCGGACGGGACGGCCGAGCTCGCCGAGAAGACCGGGACGGACGTGGGGGGCGTCGAGGTGCTGCGACGCGACTCGAAGTCGGGCCTCGGCAGCGCGTACCGGGCCGGCTTTCGCTGGGGGCTCGCTCACGGTTTCGACGCCTGCATCGAGATGGACGCCGACCTCTCGCACGATCCGGCCGCCCTGCCGGCGCTCGTCGCCGCACTCGAGGGCGGTGCCGAGCTGGCCGTCGGCAGTCGGTACGTCCCCGGCGGCACGATCCCTCGCTGGTCGTGGCACAGGCGGCTGCTGTCGAGGGGCGGCAACGTCTACGCCTCGGTCCTCCTCGGGCTGGGTGTCGCCGACTCCACGTCGGGGTTCCGCGCCTACCGTGCCTCGGTGTTGCGGCGCATCGACCTCGACCGGGTCCGGGCTGACGGGTACGGGTTCCAGATCGAGATGACGTACCGGGCCCGACAGGCGGGTGCGCCCATCAGGGAAGTGCCCATCAGCTTCGTGGACCGCGTCGACGGCGAGTCGAAGATGTCGCTGTTCATCGTGGTCGAGGCGCTCGCCCTCGTGACCTGGTGGGGGATCGGGCGCCTGGTCGGCCTGTCGCACCGCCGGGCGAGGGCGGCCTGAGAGGCGACGGCGGCGGGGGAGGCCGGCGCGTGCCACGGGGCGGGGCGCGGGTCCTCGCCGTCGACGACGAGCGGTACATCACCGATGTGCTCACGACGGCGCTGCGCTTCGAGGGCTTCGAGGTCGAGACGGCCGACACCGGCAGCGCGGCGATGGACGCGGCACGCCGCGGCGGTTTCGACCTCATCATCCTCGACGTGCTGCTTCCCGATGCCGAGGGCACGGACATCTGCCGTCGGCTGCGCGAGGAAGGCGTCGAGACGCCCGTGTTGTTCCTGACCGCTCGGGACGCCCTCGAGGACAAAGTGGTCGGCCTCGGGCTCGGTGACGACTACGTCACCAAGCCCTTCGCCCTCGACGAGCTGGTCGCCCGCATCCGGGCGATCCTGCGTCGCACACGGCCCGACGACGCGCCCGACGACGGACGGATGCGCTTCGCCGACCTCGTGATGGACGAGCAGACGCACGAGGTCTGGCGCCACGGCGAGCCGGTCGAGCTGACCGCGACGGAGTTCAACCTGCTCCGGTACCTCCTCGTGAACGCCCGCCGGGTGCTCCCGAAAGCGGACATCCTCGACGCCGTGTGGGGCTACGGGTTCGAGGGCGACGCCAACATCGTCGAGACCTATATCTCCTATCTGCGCAAGAAGATCGACTGCTACGAGCCGCCACTCGTGCACACGATCCGGCGAGTCGGTTACAGCCTCCGCGAGCCTCGGAGCTGACCGGCGCGTGACCCTCCGGCGCCGGCTCATCGCCACGATGATCATCCTGGTCGCTGCCGGGCTGGTGGCGGTGGACCTGCTCACCTCGAGCGCATTGCGCTCCTACCTCTACGGGCGGGCCGACGACCAGCTCTCGGCGGCGACGGACACGGTGGTCGACTACCTCAGCGTCGCGGACGAGCACGGGCGGCCCGTCACGGCCGCGGCCATCGGACAGCGGGTGAGCGCGCAGGTCTATGTCGAGCTGCTCGACGGGACGGGGCGAGCGGTCGTGGTCCGCCCGTCGGGAACGGGGACGGCGCGCGACCCGGCGCCGCGTCTCCCCACGCAGCTCCCGGTGCAGCCGTCCGACCATGGCCGCGCCTCCCCGCACGGTAGCTACCGCCCCGACTCCTTCGCCATCGACGTGCCTTCGGTGGTGCGGCACGGCCCGCAGTACCGGCTGCTGGCCACCGCCGTGCCGGGCGGGACGTTGGTCGTGGCGTCCCGTCTCGACACCCTCGAAGCCACGCTGGCGTCGTTGCGGGACATCGAGGTCGGGGTGTCAGCAGGGGTCGTGGTCGCCCTCGGCGCCCTGCTCACGCTGTTGGTCCGGCGAGGCCTGCGGCCCCTCGTGACCATGGCGAAGGACGCCGACGACATCGCCGCGGGCGACCTGGCCCGGCGGGTGTCGCCGACCGACGCCACGACCGAGATCGGAAGGTTGGGGCGTGCCCTGAACGGGATGCTGGACCAGATCGAAGCGGCGTTCGCCCAGCGGAGCCGGTCCGAGGACCGGCTCCGCCGCTTCGTGGCCGACGCCTCCCACGAGCTCCGGACGCCGCTCACCACCATCCGCGGCTACGCGGAGCTCCTCCGGCGGGACGCCCTCGAGTCGGAGGAGGCTGCGGAGCAAGCGCTGGTGCGGATCGAGCACGAGGCGTCGCGCATGGGCGTGCTGGTCGACGACCTGCTGACGCTGGCGCGCCTGGGCGAGGAGCCGGCTCCTGCCCAGGCCACCGTGGTCGACCTCGCCGCCGTGGCAGCCGACGCCGTCTCCGACGCCCGCGTGCTCGACCGGGCGCGTCCGGTCGAGCTGCACGGCCCCGACCACGTCGAGGTGCGGGGCGACGACGCCCGCGTGGGGAGGATCGTCCACAACCTCGTACGCAACGCCGTCATGCACACGCCGCCGGGGACACCGGTCGACGTCGCGGTCGGCGTCGAGGAGGGATGGGGCGTCCTCGCCGTGCACGACGAGGGACCAGGCATCCCCCCGGACCAGGCATCCCGCGTGTTCGACCGCTTCTACCGGGGAGCGGCGGCCCGAGGGACCGGCGGCTCGGGACTGGGGTTGTTCATCGTCGCCGCGCTGGCCCAGGCGCTCGGGGGAACGGTCCGGGTCGACAGCGTTCCCGGCCGGGGCACGACCTTCACGGTGCACCTGCCGCGCCCGCCCGGAGACCGTACCGGGGGCGTCACGCCCCGGCGGCCG
>JAJZJT010000196.1 GCA_021809995.1 Actinomycetes bacterium | reverse complement strand
CGCGGCCGTGGTCGCCCAACCGGCGCGTCAACACGACCTACCGGACTTCCGAGCGCGTCACAGCCCCCTGGCAGGATGACGACAGCTCGAAACGTGAAGTGGACCCCACGTAAAACGTGAAGACCTCGTGGCGCCCCCGGCAGGATTCGAACCTGCGACGCACGGTTTAGGAAACCGACGCTCTATCCTCTGAGCTACGGGGGCGGGACTTCCGCGTGAAGTTCCGCGCTAATTTCCGCGTCAGCTTCCGCGCGAACCGGCACGATCCTAACGCCCGGGCATGGTGTGCCCGGTGGCCCGAAAGCAACGGCGGTCTTTGCCCGTTGTTCGCCTTCTCGAGCCGGCCGGGGAGCCACTCACCATCGGGGAGATCCTCGAACGGCTGGTGACGTCGGGACGTGGCGGCGCTACCCGCAAGCTCGTGAGCCCCACCCTGAGCTACCTGCACCGGGAGGGGAAGGTCCGTCGGGCCGGCCAGGGCCCGCTATGTGGCGCGATTCGGCATCGGGGGGACCCGACCGTCCGCCTCGGGAACAGGCCGTGGCGTCGTGCCGCTCCAGCACGAGGCGGTTCGGCAGGTGCTTGCCGTGGACAGCGTTGGCTCTCCGGCGGACATGCGGTTGACCTCTCCGAACGGGCACATCGATCTTCCCCGGCCCCCGGGGTGCCGCTGCCCGGCCCCGGGGGCGGTTCAGTGCGCGCCGGCGGGGCTCGTGTGGACCGTGGCGGCGCTGAGCCGGGGCAGTTGCTGGAGGAGGTGTGCTTCGGCATGGTGGGCCAGCTCGTGGGCTTGGGTCACGGTGAGGTCTGGAGCAACGGTTGCGTCGACCTCGGCTCGCAGGGTGTGCCCGATCCACCGGATACGCAGCTCACGGACATCGATGACACCCGTCACGCTGAGGACGGCGACGACGGCCCGGTCGACGAGGGCCGGGTCGACGGCATCGAGGAGGCGGGCGCCGACTTGGCCGACCGCAGAGCGAAGCACCCCGAGCAGGACGGCTGTGATGAGCAGTCCGGCGACCGGATCGGCGCCCTGGAAGCCGAGTGCCACGCCACCGGCGCCGAGGAGCACGGCCAGGCTGGTGAACCCGTCGGTGCGAGCGTGGAGACCGTCGGCGACCAGGGCGGCACTGCCGATCCGACGGCCGACGCGGATGCGGTAACGGGCGACCAGCTCGTTGCCGACGAACCCGACGGCAGCGGCGAGCGCCACCGCCCAGAGATCGCTCACGTGCCGGGGGTGGAGGAGCCGGTCGACCGCCTCGAAGGCGGCCAGCGCCGAGGAGAAGGCAACCATGACGATCACGACGAGGCCGGCCAGGTCCTCGGCTCGGCCCCATCCGTAGGTGTAGCGCTTGGTCGGTGCCCGCCGGGCCAGTCCGAAGGCGAGGAGCAACGGCACCGCGGTCAGCGCGTCGGCCACGTTGTGCAGGCCGTCACCCAGCAGGGCAACGGACCCGGACAAGTCGGCGACCGCGAGCTGGATGGCCGCGGTCGCCCCCAGGATGCCAAGGCTCCGGACCAGCGCCCGCCGCCCGTCGGCGTCAGCTTCGAGGGAGGAGTCCATCTGGTCTGCCATGTCGTGGGAGTGCACCCCGAGCAGCTCGGAGATGCGGTGCGCGAGGCGCGAGTGCAGGGAGGCCCTGGAGCGGACGTGCTGGTCGCCGTCTCCCTGCTCGTGGCGACCACGATGGTCATGACAGTGATCGCCGTCGTGGCGATGGTCGGTATGCATGGCGGCTCGGCGCCGACCCTAGCGCAACCGTACCTACATGTGCGCAGCTGCGAATATGTCGCAACTACGGATAGATTGCGAGCATGAACAGCGCCCGAGCCCGCGAGGAGACGTCGGCGCACCGGGAACCGCCCAGCGACGAGCAGGTCCAGGCTGCAGTCCTGTCGTTCACGCTCCTGGCCGAACCCACCCGGGTCCGGATGCTGTGGGCGCTGCGGGACCGACAACTCGACGTGGCGTCCCTGGCCGAGGTGGCGGGGTGCCGGCCCACCGTGGCCAGCCAGCACCTGTCAAAGCTCCGCTTCGCAGGGCTGGTCGAGGCGACGAGGGACGGCAGGCGCATGGTCTACCGGCTCCGGGGCGGCCATGTCCGGACGCTCCTGACCGAGGCGCTGTTCCAGGCCGATCATCAGGTATCAGGCCAGCCGGTCCACGAGTAGGAGCAGGTCGCGAGCATCTGTCCGGATGCGGACGTGCTGCTACGATCGAGCGGACCGATCGTCCATGACTCTCGCGAGGAGGTGAGCCGGGTGAAGTCCGAACCCCCCAGTACCTGGCGCTCCCCTCGGTCCGTCTGGCTCTGACGTTCCTCCCGCCGCTGCCGTCCCCCGGATTGCCGGGCACGGTGGCTGAGCTCACGCTCCGCTAGGGAGGCGGCCGGTCCGGCCGCAGGAGAGCGATCCTTCCTTGCGCTGGGTGTGCGCCGTCGCGCACGCCCAAGACGCCTCCCTCGATCACCGTCTTCGGCGCGCCGTCGCGCACCGCCCTGGAAGGAGTCTTCCCGTGCCCTTCAAGCTGCTTGCACCACCCGGCCCGGCCCGCGGTTCGATCGGCGCCAGCGACGGCGCCCTCGACGTCGCTCCCGCCGTCCTCGACGATGCTCACATCGGCGACATCGAAGGTTCCCTCGGCACCATCTCGATGCACGACCACGCCCCCCGGCGCGGCTGGCGCAGGCGCCTGCTCACGCTCGCCGCCATCATGGGGCCCGGCCTCATCGTGATGACCGGCGACAACGACGCCGGCGGTGTCCAGACGTACACCCAGGCTGGCCAGCACTACGGCACCTCGCTCCTGTGGGTGCTCGTCGGGCTCTTCGTCGTGCTCTACGTGGCTCAAGAGATGGTCACCCGCCTCGGGGCGGTGACCGGGGTTGGCCACGCCCGGCTCATCAAGGAGCGCTTCGGCCGCTTCTGGAACCTGTTCTCCGTGGGCGACCTGTTCCTGTTGAACTTCTTGACCCTCCTCACCGAGTTCATCGGGATCCGCTTCGCCCTCGCCTATTTCGGGATCTCGCAGTACTTCAGCGTCCCTGCCACCGCCTTGTTGCTCTTCGCGTTCGCAGCCACCGGCAAGTTCCGCCGCTGGGAGCGCTTCATGCTCCTCGCCGTGCTCGCCAGCTTCGTCGTCGTCCCGTGCTTCTTCCTCGCCCACCCGAGGACGGGTCCGATCCTCAAGGGGTTGGTCCCGGGCGTCCAGGGCGGGGTGAGCGGCACGGCGATCCTGCTCATCGTGGCCGTTGTCGGCACGACGGTCGCCCCGTGGCAGCTGTTCTTCCAGCAGTCCAACATCTTGGACAAGCGGATCACCCCGCGTTGGCTCAACTACGAGCGGGCCGAGACCTTCTTGGGCGCCGTCCTCACCACGCTCGCCGCCGGCGGCATGATCGCCTTCGCAGCCTTCGCCCTCAACCACACGAAGGCCTTCGGCCCTTCGGCCACCTACGTCGACTCGGGCTGGTTCAACGACGCCGTCCGCACGACGTTGGGACCGGTCGCAGGCGCGCTGTCGGCTGTCCTGTTGCTCGTGGCAGCCATCTTGGGGGCCGGGGCGGTGTCGCTCTCCACCTCCTACGCCTTCGGGGACACCTTCAACCAGCGTCACTCGCTGCACCGCTCGATCCGCTCGGCCCCCCTCTTCTACGGTGCCTACGCCGGCCAGATCGTCCTCGCTGCCGCTGTCGTCCTCGTCGGCAGCTCCGGCCTCCTCGGCACGCTCACCCAGTACGTGCAGGTGCTGGCGGGGATCCTGCTCCCCTCGGCCATCTTGTTCCTCGTGCTGCTCTGCAACGACACCGAGGTCCTCGGTCCCTGGGTGAACACGACCTGGCAGAACGTCGTCGGCTACACGATCATCGCAGTGCTGGTGGTGCTGTCGATGATCCTCGTCATCTCGACGCTGTTCACGTCGGTCGACGCGGTGGCGCTGACCGGGGTGCTCTTCGCCGTCGCCGGTGCCATCGGCGTGCTCGTCGTGGTGCCGCTCGGCTTCCGAGCCCGTCGACTCGCCGCCAGCACCGGAGCCAGCCGTCTCGCCGAGGTCCGTCAGCTGGAGCGGGCCACCTGGCGGATGCCCCCCCTGCACTTGCTCGCCCGGCCCACCATGTCCACCGGTCGTCGGGTGGGGCTGCTCTCCCTCCGCGTCTACCTCGTCGCCTCGGCCCTCCTCGTGGCGGTCAAGGTGTTCAGCACCGTCGTCCACTGACGTGCCGTGGTGGCGTGACAGCTCGGTCGACATGGCGACGGGCGCTGGCACGCCAACGAGACTGTCCTTGCGACGAGGCCATCCGACCGACCGTACGGGCTCGATCACGGACCCCGTCGCTCCCGTCTCCGTTGTCTTCGCGCCACGGCGCCCGTCGGGGCAGGTCCCCACTCCCGCGGCGAGCACCGGGCTGGCGTACGCGGTACACGTCCTCGAGCGCCGCACCGAGCTCTTCGACGCGGTGGAGGGAGCGCACGGCCAGAAGCCGGAGAAGTGCGGCGGCGCCTACAGGTCGACGTCGACAGCGACAGCGTCGGGGTCACCGGCGAAGCGGGCGACCGCCAGGCGGTACCGGCCGGCGGGGGCCCGCCAGGCGTGCGCCTCAGGGTCGCGGGTGGCCAGCCGGTCGAGCGGGACGCGGACGACGACGGCGACCTCGGCCCCGACAGGGACCTCGACGCGCCGGAAGGCGACGAGGCGCGCCGGGGCGTCGGGGTCGGGGAGCTCGGCGTAGACCTGGACGACGTCGGCTCCGTCACGGTCACCCGTGTTGCGGACCGAACCCCGGACCTCGACGGCGTCGGCATCGACCGACGTGGTCGCCGTGCCTAGGGCGAAGGACGTGTAGCCGAGACCGAAGCCGAACGGGAACGCCGGGGGGCGTCGTTCCCTCGCCAGGCGCCACCACCCGTGCCAGCGGTCGTAGCGGGCCGTGGTGGCGTCTCGGTCGAAAACAGGGAGGTCGGCCTCGTCGACGGGCACCGAGAACGGCAGCCGACCCGACGGCTCGACCGCGCCGAAGAGCACGTCGGCCAGCCCGGGCCCGGCCTCGCACCCGCCGTAGAAGGCATGCACGACGGCGGGGACGTCTCCGACCCACTCGCCGACGAGGATGGCGCTGCCGCCCTGCAGGACGACGACGGTACGGGAGTTGGCGGCGGCGACCGCCCGGACGAGCTCGACGTCCTCGGGGTGCAGGCGCAGTGAGGCCCGGTCGCCACCCGTGCTGAACCCCGTGGGGCGCGCACCGAGACGCGCCGGCTTCGTCGTGGGGGCCAGTGCGGCGATCGCCGCCGCAAACCGCTCGGCCACCTCGGGCTCGTCGGCTTCCGGGAACAGCTCGCCGAGGGAGGGGTCGGTCGCGCCGATGAACTCGCCTTCGTCGAGGTGGGTGCAACCGACGACCACGACGGCGACGTCCGCTCCCGCAGCCAGCGCTGCCGCTCCTGCCAGGTCGGTCCCGTCGTCGTGGACGGTGTCGGCCACGGCCGCGAGCCCGTCGAGGACCGTCCGGCACTCGAGGTCCCACACGTCGCTCGAACCGCCGTCGCCGAGGTTGACGGTTGCCGCGAGACGCCCGAAGACGGCGAGGCGCGACCCGGGCGCGAGCGGCAGCACTGGCGCGCCCCCGACTGGCTCG
>JAJZJT010000195.1 GCA_021809995.1 Actinomycetes bacterium | reverse complement strand
CAGGCAATCAGGTGGCGGGTGAGGACGCTGCCGATGTAGCCCGCGCCACCCAGGACGAGGACTCGCAGGGGGGATGACATGGCGGACACGCTACGCGAGGTGCGCGCTGCGCCGTGGCCCCGGCTCGCCGAAGACCGTGACGATGGCGTGCCCGCCCGCCACCCGGCACCCACGTCGCCGTCCCCCTGTGACCTTGGACCCTGGCCCGGCGGAGCGGGCAGGCCGGAACCGTGTGAACCGGAGCGAGCGAGCGGTCACCCCCGAGGAGCGCCTATGGAACGAGCGACGGCGTCGGAGCAAGCACCCAAGGGCAGGACTGCCGGGGAGCCGGCGACTGGTGGACGGCCCTCCCCGTCCGTCGAGGTCACCTCCCTCGTCAAGCGCTACGGCGGTGTCGAGGCGGTCCGGGGCGTCTCGTTCACCGTGCCCTCGAGGAGCGGCGCCACGACCCGGTGTCGACCTTCTCGGGCGGCATGGCCCGCCGGCTCGTGATCGCCCGCGGGATGCTCCACCCCAGCCGTGCTCTTCCTCGACGAGCCGACGGTCAGGCTCGACCCCCAGACGCGCGCGCTCATGTGGGAGGACGTGCTGCGCATGCGGGCCGAGGAAGGGGTGACGATCTTCCTCACCACCCACGTCGTGGACGAGGCCGAGCACGCCGACCGGATCGCCGTCATCGACCGCGGCACCATCGTCGCCCTGGACACGCCCGATGCCCTGAAGCACCAGGCTGGCCAGGACTCCGTCGAGCTCAGGACGGCCGACGACGGGGTGGCGGCCGACCGTCTGGCCGCATCGGGCTTCGACGTCCACCGGAACGGCGAGGCCCTCGTGGTCTTCACCGACGACGGCGAGGCACGGGTGCCCGAGCTCATCACCGCGGTCGGCGTGCCCGTGCGCAAGGTCCACGTCCACCGGCCCACCCTCGACGACGTCTTCCTCCACTACACGGGGCGCCAGATCCGCGAGGACCACGGTGAGCGCGCGCCGAGCGGCCGCAGCCGCCACTGCGTCGCGCCGCCTCCGCCGCCCAGGACATGACGCCCGCTGCGGCAGCCCGGTTCTCCACCGGCGTCGACCTCTTCGGGCTCTGGCTGCCCATCGGGGCCGAGATCGGCATCGTCTGCGCCCTCGCCGTCGGCTTCCTCGCCCTCGCCGTCCGCCAGCTCGGGCGGCCGGAGTAGGGGCGCCCGCACCGGGAGGGGTCACCTTCTCGGCGTGAGGACGACCTTGAGGGCTCCGGTGTCCTCGGTGTGCTCCATCAGGTCGTAGGCCTCAGCGATCGCGTCGAGCGCCAGGTGGTGCGTGACGAAGCGGTCTGCCTCCACGAGCCCCGCCGAGATGAGCCTGAGCAGGCTGGGGACCGATGACGTGTCGGCCAGGCCGGTGGTGATGACGAGCTCGCCGTCCCACAGCTGCTCGAGGTGGAGCAGTGCCGGCGCGCCGTGGACGCCGACGGTGGCGATCCGCCCGCCGGGGCGCACCAGCCGGGTGGCCAGCTCGAAGGAAGCCGGCGCGCCCACCGCCTCGACGACGACGTCGGCGCCGCGGCCGTCGGTGAACGAGGAGAGCGCGGCGACGGGGTCCTCTTCGGCGTCGTCGACGAGCACGTCGGCGCCGAAGCCCATGGCCTCCTTCCGGCGCGCTTCGGCCCGATCGACGACGACGACGTGCGCGGGACTGAAGAGCCGGGCGGCCAACACGACCGACAGCCCCAGCTCGCCCGCGCCCACCACGACCACGACGTCGCCGGGCCGCACGCCGGCGTGGTGGGCACCGACCTCGAAGCCGGTGGGGAGGAGGTCGGCGGCCATCAGGAGCTCGTCGTCAGCCATGCCCTCGGGCGCCGCGTACGTCGAGGTGTCGGCGAAGGGGACGCGGACCAGCTCGGCCTGGGTCCCGTCGATGCCGCGGCCGAGGACCCAGCCGCCCCCGCCGGTGCACAGACCGGCCCGGCCCTCCCGGCAGGACGGGCAGGCGCCGCACGCCGAGACCGCCGGCACGAGCACCCGGTCGCCGGGCCGCACCGTCCGGACGGCGTCGCCGACCTCGACGACGGTCCCCACGCCCTCGTGGCCGAGGACCCGACCGGGAGCGACGTCGGGCACGTCGCCACGGCGGATGTGGAGGTCGGCTCCGCAGACCGTGGTGGCCTCGATCCGCACCACGGCGTCGGTGCCCCGCGCCAGCCCCGGATCGGGGACGGGCTCCCATGCCGTCCGCCCGGGTCCGTGGTAGACGAGCGCGTGCATCGCCGGCACCTCCTCGCACATGCGTCGCTGGGACCAGTGTGGTGCGGTGAGCCCGGGCGTGCCAGTGCCGATCGGCCTGGCCCAGCTCTCCCCGGCACCGGCTCGGGCCAGCCGGCTCTGGCCAGCCGGCCCGGGCTCCTCAGGCCTCGCCGTCCTCGCCGTCACCGAGGACGGCGAGGTGGACGAGCGTCCGGCGGAGCTCGGCGAAGAGCTCGAAGCCGCCGAGCTCGTCGTGGCGGACCCAGCGCGCCTCGGCCGTCTCCCAGTTGTACGTCGTCGGCACGTCGAAGCGCTCGGGCACCTCGACGAGGTGGGTCCAGTAGGACCAGCCGCCGTGGTCGTCCTCGTGCACCGCGACGACGGCGAACTCGGGCAGGCGCACGCCGATCTCCTCGGAGAACTCGCGAAGCGCTCCCTCGAGCGGGTCCTCGCCCTCGTCGAGGGCACCGCCGGGCACCGCCCACGTGCCGCCGCGGTGGCAGTGCTCGGAGCGCCGCGCCAGGAAGTACCACGGGGTCCGTTCGGTGTCGACGTGACGGACGAGCACGCCGGCCGCTCCGAAGCGGCCCCATCGGCGCGACCCGTCGCCGAGGACGACGAAGCCGTCACCCGACCGGCGCAGCGGTCCGCGACCGCTCACCCCGGTCCCCCGGCGAGGCGGAGAGGGCTGGCGGACGCGGCCTTCAGTTGCCGAAGTCCCACCCCTCGCCCCTCGCGTAGCTGTGGAGCACCTGCTTGGCGATGAGCACCTTGTGCACCTCGTCGGGACCGTCGGCCAGCCGGAGGGTGCGGGCCCCCTGGTACATGGCGGCCAGCGGAAGGTCGTTGGAGACGCCGGCGGCCCCCCAGACCTGGATGGCCCGGTCGACGACCCGTTCGTAGGCAGCGGGCACGAAGATCTTGATGGCCGAGATGTCGGTCCGGGCGGCCGTGTCGTTCCGGTCGATCTTCTCGGCGGCGTGGATGGTCATGAGACGCGCTGCCTGGACGTCCTGGTAGCTGTCGGCGATGAACCCTTGGACGAACTGCTTGTCCTGCAGGAGCCCGCCGTGGACCTGGCGGGTGGCCGCCCGCTCGACCATCAGGTCGAAGGCGCGCCACATCTGGCCGACCGCGTTCATGCAGTGGTAGATCCGCCCGGCGCCCAGCCGGTCCTGTGCCGCCTGG
Organism: Actinomycetes bacterium; assembly: GCA_021809995.1. Taxonomy (GTDB): domain Bacteria; phylum Actinomycetota; class Acidimicrobiia; order Acidimicrobiales; family RAAP-2; genus JAJZJT01. The sequence continues at coordinate 2,284 of JAJZJT010000195.1, read as the reverse complement.
TGGCCCTCGCCGACCCGCCCGAGGATGTTGTCGAGGGGGACCCGGACGTCCTCGTAGACGACCTCGCAATGGTCCGAGCTCGGCCGGCCCCAGATGCCGATGCCCCGCACGACGTGGACCCCGGGCGTGTCGGTGGGGACGATGATCTGGGCCATCTGGCCGCTGCGGCCCTCCTCGCCCGAGTCGTCCCGCACCCGGCACATGACGATGAAGAAGTCGGCGCGCAGTCCGTTCGAGGTGAACCACTTGTGCCCGTTGACGACCCACTCGTCGCCCTCGCGTACGGCCGTGGTGTCGAGCGAGCGCGGGTCCGAGCCCGGGTTGTGGGGCTCGGTCATCGAGAAGCCGGACTCCATGGTCCCCTCGACCAGTGGCAGCAGCCACTTGCGCTTCTGCTCCTCGGTGCCGTACTTCACGAGGATCTTCTGGTTCCCCGAGTTCGGGGCCACCACTCCGAAGAGGGCGGCGGCACCCATGGCGTAGGCGAGGACCTCGTTCATGTAGGCGTGGGCGAGGAAGTCGAGGCCCATCCCCCCGTACTCCTCAGGGAGGTGCGGCGCCCACAGACCGGCGGCTCGCACGCGTGCCTTGACGTGCTCGCGCAGCTCGTGGGCCTCCTTGCGCTCGAGGTCGCTCGGCTCGGCCGAGACGCGGTGCGGCCAGAGCTTCGCTTCGTTGGGCAGGATGTCGGTGTTCACGATCTCGGCGGTGCGCATCCGGATGTCGTTGATGCGCTCGTCGAGCGTCGGCACGGGCTTGACGTTCATGACCATGGGTCGATCCCCCCTTCTCCCCCGCACCCTAGGCGGCACGGGCGGACGGCCGACCAGCAGGCCCCCGGCCCGAGCGGCGATAATTGTGGCGTGGAGGCCCGGAGCTCGACAGGGACGGCGCCGAGCCGGTCCGAGGTCGTCGAGGCGGTCCTCGGCGCGAGCCGGGTGCTGGTGGCCGTGGCCGCCCGCTCGCTCGCCGAGGTGGCCGAGGACGTCACGCTCCCCCAGTACCGCGCCCTCGTCGTGCTCTCCTCTCGCGGGCCACAGCGCGTGGCATCGCTCGCCGAGCTGCTGGCGGTCACCCCGCCGACGGCCACCCGGATGTGCGACCGCCTCGAGCGCAAGGGCCTCATCCGGCGCCGGTCCGCCCGCCAGGACCGCCGCGAGGTCCGGGTCAGCCTGAGCCCGGCGGGCCAGGAGCTGGTCGCTGAGGTGACAGCGCGCCGACGCGACGAGATCGCCCACCTGCTCGACCGGATCGCCCCCGACGACCAGGCCCGGATGGTCGAGCTCTTCGGCGAGCTCGCTGACGCCGCCGGCGAGGTGGCCGACCGCCAGTGGGTCGAGGACTGGGAGCTCTGACCGCCGGCGCCTCGGCGCCCGGGGGGCGGGCCGGCGGCCCCCCCGGTCACACCATCGGCTGCTCGTCGCCCACGGCGCCCCGCTCGTCGACGACCTCCTCACCCGCGACCAGCCGGCGGAGCGCGTCCGCTCCGTCGAGGGGCGCGACGGCGCTGACCGTGTCGCCCGCGGCGAGCTCGGTGTCCCCTACCGCGAAGGTCAGCCGCTCGCCGTGCTGGACGGTCATCACCACGCACCCGGCCGGCCAGGCGACGTCGCGGATGCGCTGCCCGGCGAGGGTGGAACTGGGCCCGACCTGCTCCTCGACGGCGATCGAGCCGGCGCCGATGCCGGCCACCCGGTCGAGGTCGCGCACGAGGGCGCGCCGGTACCCGCGCACGACCTGGCCGACGGCGAGGATGCCGACCACGCGTCGGTCGCCGCTCGTGACGGGCACCCAGCCACCGCCGCCGTGCAGCAGGGCTTCGAGCCCCACGCCGAGCGTCTCGGACTGGGCGACCGCCGGCGTCGTGGCGTCGACGACCGGGCCCACCGGCTCGCCGTCCCGGCCCTCGGAGGCGAAGAGCGCCAAGCGGCCGAGCTCGACGGTCCCGAGGTAGGTGCCCTGCTCGTCGGTCACCGGGGCACCGGGCACCCCCGCCTCCTCGAGGGCGGCGCGAGCCTCGCCGATCGTCGCGTGGTCGCCGAGGACGACACGCGGTGCGGCGGCGACATCGGACACCGACAGCGAGGACACGAGCGGGAGGCCGAATTGCAGCCGCCCGGACGCCGTGGCTGCCCGGTTCTTGAGCTGGGACGCGTAGATGCTCCGGTCGGCCCGGCCGACGATGAACCAGGCGATGGCGACCGCCACCATGGCCGGGGCGACCATCGAGATGTTCCCGGTCATCTGGGCGACCATGACCATGACGGCGATCGGAGCCCGCGAG
>JAJZJT010000194.1 GCA_021809995.1 Actinomycetes bacterium | reverse complement strand
CCGGTGCGACTACTGCGCGTTCGCCACCTACACCGACCGCGACCACCTGATGGCGGCCTACGCCGAGGCGTGCGCCACCGAGGTGCACCGTGCCGCCGCCAGCGAGGGGCTGCCCGCCGCCACGTCGGTCTTCGTCGGCGGGGGGACCCCGTCGCGGCTGCCCGCCGGGCTCCTCGCCGGCGTCCTCGACGCCATCGTGCGGGCACCGGGGTGCGAGGTCACCGTCGAGTGCAATCCGGAGGACGTCACCCCGGCGCTCCTCGACGCCTACCAGCGGGCCGGGGTCACCCGCATCTCGCTCGGCGTGCAGTCGACCTCGCCCCACGTGCTGGCCGGCCTCGGCCGGCGTCACCGACCCGAGGTGGCCCTCGCTGCCGCGGCACTGGTCGGCCGGGCCGGGTTCGCGTCGTGGAGCATGGACCTCATCCTCGGAGGGGCGGGGGAGACTGCGGCCGACTGGGAGCGGAGCCTCGCCGACGTGCTCGGCCTCGACCGGCCTCCGCCGCACGTGAGCGCGTACGCCCTCAGCGTCGAGCCGGGCACCCCGCTCGCCCGCGACCGCTCCCGCCACCCCGACGAGGACGTCCAGGCGGACCGGTACGAGCGGGCCGACGCCGTGCTCACGGCGGCCGGCTACGCGTGGGAGGAGATCTCCAACTGGGCTCGTTCCGGCCACGAGTGCCGGCACAACCAGCTCTACTGGGCGCAGGGCGACTACCGGGGCATCGGCTCTGCCGCCCACTCCCACCGGGCGGGGCGGCGGTGGTGGAACGTGCGCACGCCCGATCGCTACGTGCGAGCCGTCGTGGCGGGCGAGCCGACGACGGCCGGCGCAGAGGTCCTCGACGACCGCCAGCGAGCCTTCGAGGGCCTCGCCCTCGCGCTCCGCACCCCTGCGGGCGTCCCTGCCGCCGCCCTCCCCCCGGCGCCCGAGCTCGCCGGCCTCGTCGACCGGCGGGGCGGCCGGGCCGTCCTCACGCTCCGGGGTCGCCTCCTCGCCAATGCCGTGACCGCCCGCCTCGACCCTGACGCCGTCCGCGGGCTGGCGTGATCTTCCCTACGATGCACGACGATGCCCGACCGACCCGGACCCCCTCCCGCTGAGCTTGCCGCCGACGACCCGGGCGACCCGGGTCCCGGGCCCGCGGACCCCGAGCTGATGGAAAAGGTGGTGGGCCTGTGCAAGCGGCGAGGCTTCATCTTCCAGTCGGCTGAGATCTACGGCGGGTTCCGCTCCACCTACGACTACGGCCCCCTCGGGGTCAACCTCCTGCGCAACGTCAAGAACGCCTGGTGGGCGGCCATGGTGCAGCGCCGCGACGACGTCGTCGGGCTCGACGCCTCCATCCTCACGCCGCCAGCGGTCTGGCAGGCCTCGGGCCACCTCGCCAACTTCACCGACCCGCTCGTCGACTGCCGGTCGTGCCACCAGCGCTGGCGCCAGGACAAGATCGACGGCGTCTGCCCGAACTGCGGCTCGACCGAGTTCACCGAGGCGCGGCCGTTCAACCTCATGTTCAAGACCCATGCCGGCCCCATCGAGGACGAGGGCGCCGTCGCCTACCTGCGCCCGGAGACCGCCCAGGGCATGTTCGTCAACTTCGCCAACGTCCTCCAGACCACCCGCAAGCGTCCGCCCTTCGGCATCGCCCAGGTCGGCAAGTCGTTCCGCAACGAGATCACCCCGCAGAACTTCGTCTTCCGCACCCGCGAGTTCGAGCAGATGGAGCTCGAGTTCTTCGTCCCCCCCGAGGACGCCCCCACCTGGTTCGAGTACTGGCTCGCCGAGCGGTACCGGTGGTACGTGGAGCTCGGCATCCCCGAGGCGCTGCTCCGCCTCCGCCACCACGATCCCGAGGAGCTCTCCCACTACTCGGCCGGCACGGCCGACGTCGAGTTCCGGTTCCCCTGGGGATGGGACGAGCTCGAGGGTATCGCCAACCGCACCGACTACGACCTGAAGGCGCACGCCGCCGCGTCGGGCGAGCGTCTCGAGTACTTCGACCAGGCGACCGGCGAGCGCTACGTGCCCTACGTCATCGAGCCGGCGGCAGGCGCCACGCGGACCATGATGGCCTTCCTCCTCGCTGCCTACCGCGAGGACGAGGTCGGCGGCGAGCCCCGCACGGTGCTCGCCCTCCACCCTCGTCTCGCCCCGTACCAGGTCGCGGTGCTACCCCTGTCGAAGAAGGAGTCGCTCGAGCCGTTGGCCCGTTCGGTGCTCACCGCGCTCCAGGCCCACGTCATGTGCGACTACGACGTGACCCAGTCGATCGGCCGCCGCTACCGCCGCCAGGACGAGATCGGCACCCCGTGGTGTGTGACCGTCGACTTCGACTCGCTCGACGACGGCGCCGTCACCATCCGCGACCGCGACACGACCGAGCAGGTACGCGTGCCGGTCGACACCGTGGTGGAGGAGGTTCGGCGGCGGGTCGAGGGGGCCTGAGCGGGGCGGATAGGCTCGGTCGGCCGCGCGCCCGCGCCGCGGCCCGCCGTTCGACCCACTAGGAGAGTCGCCTCGATGCCGTTCGTCTTCGACTTCGACCACAAGCACCGCAAGCCGCCCATGGAGCTCAAGGAGCTGCTGGGAGGGAAGGGTGCGAACCTGGCCGAGATGACGTCCGTGCTCGGGCTCCCGGTCCCGCCCGGCTTCACCATCTCGACCGAGGCGTGCCGGGCGGCCATGGCGGACGGGTGGCCCGAGGGCCTGTGGGACGAGGTCGTCCGGGCACGGGCGCGGCTCGAGAGGAAGATGGGCAAGCGCATCGGCGACGCCGAGGACCCCCTGCTCGTCTCGGTGCGCTCGGGTGCGATGTTCTCGATGCCGGGCATGATGGACACGGTCCTCAACCTGGGCCTGAACGACCGGTCGGTGGAGGGGCTGGCCCGCCAGACGAGCGACCGGCGCTTCGCCTACGACTCCTACCGGCGTTTCGTCGCCATGTACGGCCGGATCGTCCTCGGCGTCCCCGGTGAGGAGTTCGACACCCTCCTCGAGGCGGCAAAGGAGCTGGCCGGCACCACCACGGACGCCGGCGTCCCCGTCGAGCTGCTCACCTACCTCGTCGAGGCCTACCAGCAGATCGTCGAGCGCCATACCGGCGCGCCGTTCCCACAGGACCCCGACGAGCAGCTCCGCGGGGCGATCGACGCGGTGTTCTCGTCGTGGAACGGCCCCCGGGCCATCGCGTACCGCGTGCGTGAGCGGATCTCACACGACCTCGGCACGGCGGTCAACGTGCAGGCCATGGTGTTCGGCAACCGCGACGAGCGCTCGGGCACGGGGGTCGGCTTCACCCGCGACCCGGCGACGGGGGCGACGGGGGAGTACGGCGACTTCCTGGTCAACGCTCAGGGCGAGGACGTGGTGGCCGGCATCCGCAACACCCAGCCCCTGTCGGCTCTGAAGAAGCGTTTCCCGGCCATCCACAAGGAGCTGCTCGACATCTTCGCCCGGCTCGAGCGCCACTACCGCGACATGTGCGACACCGAGTTCACCATCGAGCAGGGCAAGCTGTGGATGCTCCAGACCCGGGTGGGCAAGCGGACCGGGCGCGCCGCCCTCAAGATGGCCGTCGACATGACGAGGGACCGGGCGATCAAGCTCACCCGGGCCGAAGCTGTGTCCCGGATCACCGGTGACCACCTCGACCAGGTGCTCCACCCGCAGTTCGCCGGATCGGGGCAGCAGGTGCTCACCTCCGGGCTCGGCGCCTCGCCCGGCGCGGCGGTCGGACGGGTCTACCTCACCGCCGACGACGCCGAGGCGGCGGCGAAGCGGGGGGAGCAGGTCGTCTTGGTGCGTAGCGAGACCTCACCCGAGGACGTCCACGGCATGCTGGCCGCCGAGGGCATCCTGACGGCGCGGGGCGGGCTGGTGAGCCACGCCGCGGTCGTCGCCCGCGGCTGGGGCAAGCCTGCGGTCGTGGGCGCCGAGGCCCTCCGCATCGTGGCCGACGGCTTCGTCGTCGGGGACGCGCACGTCCGCCAGGGTGACTGGATCTCGATCGACGGGACGGCCGGAACGGTCGTCCTCGGCCAGGTGCCGCTGACCCAGGGGGTGACGCCGCCCGAGTTCGACACCATCCTGGCGTGGGCCGACGAGATCCGGGCCGGCTGGCTCGGCGTGCGGGCGAACGCCGACAACGGGCCCGACGCGACGAACGCCCGGCACCACGGCGCTGAGGGCATCGGCCTGTGCCGGACCGAGCACATGTTCCTCGCCGAGGACCGCCTGCCCGTCGTCCGCCGGATGATCCTCGCCGACACGGAGGCGGAGGAGGCCGACGCGCTCGAGGCGCTGCGCGTGGTGCAGAAGGCCGACTTCGTGGCCATCCTCGAGGCGATGGACGGCCTGCCGGTGACGGTGCGCCTCCTCGACCCGCCGCTGCACGAGTTCCTCCCCGACACGGCCGAGCTGGCCGTCAAGGAGGCCACGGTGGGCCTGAGCGCCGAGGAGTCGCGGCTCTTCGCCGCGGCCAAGGCATGGCACGAGTTCAACCCCATGCTCGGCACCCGGGGCGTCCGGCTCGGGGTCCTGAAGCCGGGCCTCTACGCCATGCAGGTCCGGGCCCTCATGGAGGCCGCCCTCGACCGGGTGGCGGCGGGCGGCCATCCGGTCGTCGAGATCATGATCCCCTTGACCGTCACCCGTGAGGAGCTGGCGCTCGCCCGGTCGTGGGTCGAGGAGGCCGTCGCTGCCGCAACGGCCGCCGCCCCGGCCGCCAAGGGGCGCGCGCCACGGGGGCGGGCGCCCCGGGGCGCGCCCCGCCAGGGCACCCTCGAGGTGTCGATCGGCACCATGATCGAGACGCCCCGGGCCGCGCTGCGCGCCGGCGAGATCGCCGAGGTCGCCGACTTCTTCTCCTTCGGCACCAACGACCTCACCCAGATGACCTTCGGGTTCAGCCGTGACGATGTCGAGGGCCGGATGATGGGCGCCTACCTCGAGCAGGGGCTCCTCCCCCGCAACCCCTTCGAGACGGTCGACCCCGACGGGGTCGGTGAGCTCGTCCGCCTGGGCGTGGAGCGTGGCCGGGCGACCCGGCCCGGCCTGAAGGTCGGGGTCTGCGGCGAGCACGGCGGTGACCCCGAGTCCATCACCACGTTCGCCCGTGCCGGCGTCGACTACGTGAGCTGCTCGCCGTTCCGGGTCCCCATCGCCCGCCTCGCCGCCGCCCACGCTGTGCTGGCCGGCGCCACCGCGTCGCGCACCCGCGGCGCCAGCGCGCCGACGCCGAGCACCCGGGGGCAGGCGTCGACGGTAAGGCCGGCCACGCGATCGGCGGAGCCGGCGTCCTCGACCCGCTCGGGCGCGTCGAAGCGGTCGGGCACCAGCTCCGCGCCGGCCAAGCGGGCGGCGCGGGCGCGCAAGACCACCTAGGTGGCTGGTGTCTTTCGCGTCGACCTCGATTCGCGATCCACGCCTGGATCTGAGAGAATTACAGCGCTGTAGTTCCCCGATCGGGAGGCGCTGATGACCCTCGGAGTGGCCGACAAGCAGGGTGACCTGTTCGACGACGTGGGGCGCTTCTGCGCCGAGGTGTTGTCTGAGCGCTCCATCTACTCGTTCCTCGCCAGAGAGCGCGATCGGCTGTTCCCCGACGAAGCGTTCGCCGACCTGTTCGACGAGAAGAAGGGACGGCGCTCGGTCCCGCCCTCGGTGGTGGCGACGGTGATGGTGCTCCAGCGCCTGGAGGGGCTGTCGGACCGCGAGGCAGTGGAGCGCTACTGCTTCGACAATCGCTGGCGCTACGCGGCG
>JAJZJT010000008.1 GCA_021809995.1 Actinomycetes bacterium | reverse complement strand
GGCTGCGGTGAGGGACGGGCCCGATGGCGCCTCCCCCGGTGGCGGGGGCCCAGTGGGCGCGGGCCCGGTGAGCGGGGCCCGGCCCATGGGCGGACCGGTGGGTGGGGGAGCCATGCCCGAGGGGCCGTGGCTGCTGGTGGTGGGGATGCACCGCAGCGGCACCTCCGCCGTCACCGGTGCGCTCGGCGCGCTCGGGTTGGCGGTCCCCGTCACCGAGGACCGGCCGAACGCCCCCGAGAGCAACCCCGACCACTGGGAGAGCCTCGGCATGGGCGTGCACGGGGACGCCGTGCTGGAGGCGCTCGGCGGCACGTGGGAGGGGCCTCCCACGCCGGAACCGGGGTGGGAGGCGCGGCCGGCCGTCGCCACAGGACGCGTGGGGGACCCCGGCCCCGTGGCCCGGGCCGCCTTTCCGGAGCCAGGCCCCGTGGTGTGGAAGGACCCCCGCACCTGCCTCCTGCTCCCCTACTGGCGCGACCGCCTGCCGGGACCGCTCGCCGCCGTGGTCATCTGGCGGCCCCCGCTCGCCGTGGCACGGTCGTTGGCGCGGCGAGACGGCATGCACCTCGCCGACGGGGTGGCGCTGTGGGAGCGCTACAACCGGGCCGCCCTCGAAGGCGTCCGCGGCCTCGACGTCTTCGTGACCGACTACGAGTCCGTCCTCGCCGACCCCCGGGCCCGGCTCGGCGAGATCGCCGGGTGGCTCGGCGGCCTCTCCCAGTTCGCGCCGGTCACCGACCGGTTCGACGTCGACGCTGCGGCCGGCGTCGTCACCGGCGAGCTCCGCCACCATGCGGCGGACGACGATGATGACGTCGGGTTGCTCCTCGCCGAGCAGCGCGCCCTCCTCGACCACCTCGTCAGCCTCCGCGGCGTCCGCCCAGGCTTCGACGCGCCGGCACCCGGCCCCGAGTCGCCGTGGACGACGGCGCTCCTCGAGGACCGCCGGCGCTCCGCCGAGCGCCTCCTCGCGCTCCAGGCCGAGCAACGTCGAGCCGAGGAGCAGATGGCGGCGCACGTCCGCGAGCTCCAACGAGTCCACGCCGAGCACGAGGCGGCGCTCGTCGAGCGGGACGCCGAGCTCGCGGCGCGGCGGGCGGAGCTCGACGCGTCGAGGGCCGAGTCTGCAGCCGTCCGGGGCGACCTCGCCGCTGCGCGCCAGGCGCTTGACGACCTTCGTGCCTCGACCAGCTGGCAGCTCACCCGCCCGCTGCGCGCCGTTGGCGCCGCCGCCCAGCAGGCTCGACAACGCAACCGGTCCGGGCCACTGCGCCCCCACCGAGGCTGAGCCGCCTGTACCCCGGCTGCGCTCCCCGAGCGGCGCTGGTGGACCGCCCAGGTGTCAGCTCCGGCCGGCGAGGCGGGCGAGAGCCCGCTTGACCCGGAGGACGGGCCGCGTGGCGACGTAGGTCTGGAGCGCGCTCAGTCGGTCGGCATCCTCCACCCACCGCCGCTCGAGGAAGGCCAGGTACTCGACCTCGAGGGCGGCACGGCGCTCCTCGGCCCGCTGCGCCTGGGCGCCACGATCGACGACCGGTGCGCCTCCCCGCCGAGCGACCTCGGCACGCGCACCGTCGTGCTCCTCGCCGCGGGCTCGATCTCGTCTCCTCCCCGCGCCGCGGGCCAAAGCCCTGGTCACCGCTCGGTCGCGGCTCCGGCCGCGGTCGGGGCGAGGGCGTGGCGGGAAGCGCTCGAGCGCCCCACCCCACCGGGCGCAGAGGATGCCCCGGTTGCGCTCGAGCAGGAAGCGGCGGAAGGGCTCCGTGCTGCTCGTGCTCCCGGTGTGGACCAGGCGGGCCCGGGGCTCGTAGCCGACGCGGTATCCCCGCTCCGCCAGGGCCAGGCACAGGTCGACGTCCTCGTAGTAGGCAGGGTAGAAGTCCTCGTCGAACCCGCCGACGGCCTCGAAGGCGCTCCGGGTGACGAGGAGCCCATTGGCCGAGATCGCGTCGACGTCCCTCGCCTCGCCTGCGACGTCCCGGCGGTCGGGCGACCCGCTGGCCACGTGCGCCGTCGAGCCGTCCCGCCAGAGCACCGATCCGGCCTCCTGCACGGTGCCGTCAGGCGACAGGATGCGGGGGCCCACGGCAGCGAGCCCCGGGTCGCCCTGGAGCGCCGCGACGAGGGTTGCGAGACAGTCCGGCTCGACGACGCTGTCGTCGTTGAGGAAGACGAGCAGCTCGCCCGTGGCGACCGTCGCCGCGAGGTTGCAGCCCGCGGCGAACCCGAGGTTGACGGGGCTCTCCACCACGACGACGTCCTGGCGACGGCGGAGCCGCTCGACGACGCGCTCCGGGGCGCCGTTGGCGACGACGACGACCTCGCTCGCCACGGGCTTGGCACCGGGCGCAGCCAGGGCATCGAGACACTGGTCGATCGGGGAACCGGCAACCACCACGAGCACGCACACCGACAGAACGGCCCTCTGCGCAGGCGATGCGACCCTGTCTCCCGGCGGCTCGTTGGACGAGCCGGTGCTGCCCGAGGCCCCGCTCACGGACAGCGGACCACGGCGAGCTGGGCGAGCTGCGGGTACTCGGAGCCCATGGTCAGCGAGCCCAGCTCGGTGAGGACGTGGCGGACGTCGAACTCGGGATAGCCGAGCAGCTCGGTGCGGTCGCCGACCACCAGCTCCCCTCCGAGGAGCTCCTCGATCCAGGCGACGGGGACGTTCCGGCCCCACCGGTTCTCCTCGACGTCGGTGAACGGGTCGAGGTCGAGGAACAGGTCGACGGTGAGAACGACGATGCCGCCCGGCACCACGACGTCTCGGACGACGGCGAGCGTTTCCTCGATGTCTGCCGGGCGTAGGTGCTCGAGGGTCGAGACACAGACCGCGGCGTCGAACGGTCCCGTCGGTCGGGCCTCGGGGAGGGTGGTACGGCACAGCTCGACCGTGGTACCGAAGACGCGGTTGAGCATGGCGTGCTCGGCGGCAGGGTCGATCTCGTAGGCGCCGCTGCCGTAGTCGAGGAACGGATCGACGTTGCAGACCGACATGCCGTCCGCAGCCAGGGCGAACTGGAGGCCCGAGAGCGCGCCACCGATCTCGAGCACCCGCCGGGCGCCGGCCCGGACGAGCTGCCCGCGGACCCACGGGTACTCGTAGGTGCGCGTGCGGGTGTTCCACTGGAACGCGAACGGGCCACGCCAGCGCCGGAGCGCCGGGCGTGCCAGCGCGACGCGCCCGAGAGCCCCGCTGCGCTCGAGCAGCTGGACGGGGAGCCGGTGGCGCCCGAACGGGACACCCCACCGGTCGTTCCACCGCCGGTACTCGTCGGGGAGCTCACGCCTCGCCAACATCCGACCTTCCTCTCCTGAGGGCCGCCAAGGGTATCGACCCCGCCCGCGCGTCGCGGTGGGGCGCATCGCGGGCTCCTCATCGCCCTTCCGAAGGTGCCCACTCGTCGAGCCAGGCCTCGAGCATCAGCACGTCCCACAGCTCGTAGCCGAAGTCGCGGCGGCCGCTCAGGTGGAGGGCCCAGGCCCGGCGAACGGGGCCCGGGTCGACGATGCCCTGGCTGAGCAGCCGCCGCTCGTCCAGCAGTTCCTCGGCCCACGGCCGCAGGCGGGTGCGGAGCCACGCCCCGATCGGGAGCCCGAAGCCCATCTTCGGTCGCTCGACGAGCGCGGGCGGCACGTGACGGTGGAGCACCTGGCGAAGGACCCACTTCGTCTGCCCGTCGCGGAGCTTGAGGTCGAGCGGGAGGCGCCAAGCGAGGTCGAGCACCGACCGATCGAGGAACGGGACCCGCGTCTCGAGCGACGCCGCCATGGCCGCCCGGTCGACCTTGGCGAGAATGTCGTCGGGCAGGTAGCCGACAAGGTCGAGCCAGAGCATCTGCTCCGTGATCCCGCCGAGGTCGGGCCACGTGTCCGGTCGTTCGGCGAGGGACCCACCCGAGCGCGCCCCGCGGACGAGGCCGAGCGGATCGGCCCAGTGGGAAGTCAGCGCCAGGTACGCGTCCTCCGGAGCCGACGCGGCGAGCACCTTGGCCACCTTCGCCACCTTGGTCGACGGTGTGCGCACCCGCAGGCGGGGATGGAGCGCCCCCGCCAGGGCGAAAGCCGCGTCGATGGGACCGGGGGGAAGCCGCTCCATGCCGGCAGCCACGGCCGCTCGCGCCGGGGCCGGGACCCGACCCGCCCGTGACCACAATCGGGCGAGCCAGGCGTGGCGGTTGTAGCCGGCGAAGAGCTCGTCGCCCCCGTCTCCCGACAGCGAGACGGTCACGTCTCGCCGGGCCACGGCGCTCACCAGCAAGGTTGGGATCTGCGAGGCGTCGGCGAACGGCTCGTCCCACACCGAGGGGAGCCGGGCGACGGTGGCGGCCGCCTCGTCGTCGGTGACCTCCACGCACGTGTGGTCGGTGCCCAGGTGGGCGGCGACGGCGGCCGCTTCGCCCGACTCGTCGAAGGCACGGTCGGCGAAGCCAATGGTGAACGTCCGCACCGGGTGGGTCGTCGTGCGCTGCATCAGGGCGACGACGAGGCTCGAGTCGATGCCCCCCGACAGGAAGGCACCGACCGGCACGTCGGCGACCGCGCGCGCCGCGACCGATGCGGTCAGCACGTCCTCGAGCCGGTCGACGAGGTCTGCCGCGCTCCCGGCGAGCGGTCGGGCGCGCGCCGCTTCGACGGCCTCGGCCGCCGACCAGTAGCAGCGCGGCTCGGGCAGGAAGCCCGGCGGTGTCTCCGGCCCGAAGGTGACCAGGTGGCCGGGGGACAGCTTGCGCACCCCCTCGTAGACCGAGGCGGGTGCAGGGATGCAGTTGTGCCGGAAGAACCGGGCGAGGGCGTCACGGTCGAGGCTGAACGAGCTTCCCGGCAGTGCCCGCAGCGCCTTGAGCTCGGAGGCAAAGGCGAGACGCTGGCCCAGCCAGCCGTAGTAGAGGGGCTTCTCGCCGAACCGGTCGCGAACGAGGTGCAGCGAGCGCTCGCGCCGGTCGTAGAGCGCGAAGGCGAACATCCCTTCGCAGGCGTCGAGGGCACGCTCAAGTCCCCAACGGGCGACGGCCGCGAGCAGGACCTCGGTGTCGGAGGACCCCCGGAACGAGACCCCTGAGCCGGCCAGCTGCGATCGCAGCGAGCCGTGGTTGTAGACCTCGCCGTTGTAGGCGAGCACGTAGCGCCCATCGGCCGAGCGCATGGGCTGTCCACCGGCTTCGGAGAGCTCGACCACGGCGAGCCGGCGGTGGCCGAGGGCGACACCTGCGCCCGGGTCCGACCAGGTCCCCTCGGCGTCGGGCCCCCGGTGGACCAGGGTCCGAGCCATGGTGCGCACCGCTCGCTCGAGCGCGTCCGGCATCGACGTAGCTCGCGGGTCGAGGATCCCGACGATCCCGCACACGGGGCTCAGCCCTGCCCGGCGCCGGAAAGGGTCGATGGGAGCGCGCGCTCGGACACCCCCCTTCCCCCGGTGCTCACGGCGCAATCTTCGGTGCTCCCACGAGGCTCGTCAAGCCTGGGCAGCGCAGCGGCCACCGAGCCGATCACCTGGTCGGTCCCGTTGTGCGGTGGGCGGGCGTGTGGCATCCTGCCTAGATGCAGACGGGGGGTCCCCGATGAGCACGCGCCAGCGCGCCGCCGGCGCGTTCCTGCGCCTCCCGCCCTCGACACGCCGAGCCGTGCTCCACCGTCTCGGGCGGTACGCGCCCTGGGAGCCCGAGTTCGACTTCACGCCTCCCCGCCCCGCACCCGGCTACGTGCCTGGCCCGCCCGACTTCGTCGGGATCGGCGCACAGAAGGCGGGGACGACCTGGTGGTTCGACCTGATCGCCACCCACCCTGGCGTGACGACGCCGGTGGGCCTGCACAAGGAACGTCACCTCCTCGACCGCTACGCGTCTCGGAGCTTCGACCGACGGGCGATCGAGGGGATCCATGCGTGGTTCCCGCGTCGGCCGGGGACGATCACCGGCGAGTGGACCCCCGACTACTGCACGTTCGCATGGGCGCCCGAGCTGCTGCGACGTGCCGCGCCCGACGCCCGGGTGCTCATGCTGGTCCGGGACCCGGTCGATCGCTTCCTGTCGGGCGTCGCGCACTACGCGACCCGCGGGACGCCCGTCGACGGGCTCGTCCTCGCCGATGCCTTCCGGCGAGGGTGCTACGCGTCGCTGCTCGAACCCTGGCTCCACGCGTACGGTCGCGACCGCGTTCTCGTCCTGCAGTACGAGCAGTGCACCGACGACGCCGACCGGTGGCTCGCCGAGACCTTCGCATTCCTCGGGCTGTCCGAGTACCACCCCTCGGAGGCCGAGCAGCCGCGACGACCCGCGCCGACCCCACGAGACGTCCTCGAGGACGACGCTCGGGAGCGGCTGGTCGCGCTGTACGAGCCCGACGTCGCCGAGCTGGCCGCCCTCGTGCCGACGCTCGACCTCAAGCGGTGGCCGGGCTTCGGCCACTTGGCCAGGCCGAGTTCTCAACTGCCGGGTTCGGCCGACCGCGTCGTGCCCGTCCCGTCCGGAGTGGTGAGCTCGCCGACCGAGCGTCCGTAACCAGGGTGCTCGCCGAGGCGACCGAGGGCTCCGTCCAGAAGCCCGTGCACGATGGCCAGCCGCTGGGCCCGGCTGCGTGCGAGCTGGAGCTGACGAGCCGAGAACAACGCGTGCCACACGAACCACGTCGGTCGCCCGTAGCGCCGGATGAGCTCGCACGAGTTGCGCGCGTGGTAGTACGAGCGCCAGGGTTCCGCCGCGTCGGTCGGTCGATGCTGGCGCAGGGCGTCCTCCCTCCCGGCCATGGTCTGCTGATGAGCGACGGCGCGGGCGGACCTCCCGTCGAGCAAGACAGCGAAGCCGGCGCGACGGACGGAGCAGTAGAAGTCGAAGTCCTCGAGGCCGAAGAACCACGACGGATCGGGGAGCACGCCGGCTTCGACGACATCGCGCGCGACCAGGGTGGCGCCCCAGGCGGCGACGTCGACCGGGACGAGGTCGGCGGCACCGTCGGACTCGGGGACGACGTTCTCGGCGTGCGCACCCCGACCCACGAAACGCAACCCGTAGGCGACGACGGCCCCGACGGCCGGGCCCGGTCTGGCACGGACCTCGTCGACCCGGGCCAGCACGTCGGCGACTCGAGGCGCCGGCAGGTCGAAGAGCCCGACGTCGTCCTCGCACAGATAGGCCCAGCGGACCGCCGGGTCGGCGAAGACGCGTTGGAGCCCGGCGCGGAAGCCGCCCGCTGGGCCCGTGTTCGTCGGCAGCACGACGAGGTCGACCGCCTTCTCGAGCGCCGGGTCGTCGAGGCCTCCCGCTCCGTTGACGACCACGGTGACGGCGCCCGGGTCGAAGCCCTCCGTCGCCACGAGGGACCGCACGACGTTGCCGGCGAGGCGCGGGCGCCGGTACGTGAGGACGACGGCGCGGACACCGGCGCCCGGCCCGGACACCGACGCGCCCGCGCACGCCGACGGCGCCGGTCCAGCCGGGCTGTCCTCCATGCGGGCAGGATAGCCAGCACGGGCGGGCCGCTGCTGCGGCAGTGGAGGCCACGGTGACCGCGTCGGTCAGCGTGGTCGTCCCCGTGCGCAACGGGATGCCGTGGCTCGACGACCAGCTCGCGGCACTCGTCGACCAGCAGGTCGACCTGGTGTGGGAGATCGTGATCGTCGACAACGGCTCGACCGACGGGAGCTTGGCCTGCGCCCACCGCTGGGCGTCGAGGTCCGGCATCATCCGGGTCTTCGAGGCCCCGGACGCGCACGGGGCGTCCGGGGCTCGCAATGTCGGCGCTTCCGTCGCAGCGGGCTCGTACCTGCTCTTCTGCGACGCCGACGACGTGGTCCGACCGGGCTGGATCGCAGCCTGCGCCAGGGCGCTCAACCGTGCAGACGTCGTCGCTGGCTCGTTCGAATTCGGCTCGCTGCGCGGCCACCCGTCCGAGCCGGTCCCCGCGGCCACCCGTCAGCTGAACTTCCTGCCGGCAGCCCTCGGCGCCAACGTCGCCGTGCGCCGCGTCGCCTTCGACGCCGTCGGCGGCTTCACCGAGGACCTCCGCGTCGGCGAGGACATCGACTTCAGCTGGAGGCTACAGCTGCGTGGCTTCCGGTTCGTCATCGCCCGCGATGCCGTAGTGGCCAAGCGCGAGCGCGAGGACGCGTCGGCCACCTTCCGCGGTGCGCTCGCCTACGGACGCTCCGGTGCCGTGCTCTTCCATCGGTTCCGCGACGCCGGCATGCGGCGCGACCTGTGGGGAGCGACCAAGTCGTGGGCCTGGCTCGTGCTGCACGTACCGAGGCTGGTCGACCCGATCGACCGCCAGCGCTGGGTGCGGGCAGTCGGCATGCGGATCGGCCGGCTGCTCGGGTCGCTCCAGACCGGGACGTTCTTCCCGTGAGCCCAGGCCACGCGCCTGCGGCGTGCGCGGTCGCAGCGCTCGCCGCCGCCGAGACGAGACGAGACGAGACGAGACGTGCCTACTCGACCGTCCAGGTCGTGCCGACGTAGACCGGGGACATGACCATGACGCCTTCGGGGGGCGTCAACAGGTCGGGACCCATGCAGTCGAACGCGACGGCGGGCTTCCAGGGGAGGTAGGGCTTGCCCGACCACCTTCCGAACCCGCTCATGGCGGCCCACGCCGAGTAGTGCCCTTTGGGGAGCGGGAGGTTCCGGAGCGTGCACCTGACCTCGAAGTCGCCGGCGGGGAACATCCCGTGGTGCTTCATGATGAAGATCGGGAAGGCCGTTCCCTGCGAGATGCCGACGAAGAACTCGGCCTCCACCGGCTCCGGCGCGTTGAGGGTGAGCCGGACCTCCGCATCCTCGAGGGAGCGGACCTGGCCCCCGTCGGGACCACTGACCTCGGCCTTCAGGAGACGGACGTCGCCTTCGCTCGATGTGACCGAGGCGGCGTCGTCCTGGACGGCGGAGCGGTAGAGGGCGGCAACCTGGCGGGTGGGCCCCGCTGCCTTCACCTTGGCGTCGGCCAACCACACCGCGTGCGAGCAGGTGGCCTCGACCGACGTGAGATCGTGGGAGACGTAGACGAGGGTCGTCCCCTGCTTCACGACCTCGTTGATGCGCTGGAGGCACTTCTGCTGGAAGTTGGCGTCGCCGACTGACAGGACTTCGTCGACGAGAAGGATGTCCGGCTCGAGGAAGGCGGCGATCGAGAACCCGAGCCGCATCTGCATACCCATGGAGAAGAACTTGACCTGCCGGTCGATGGCGTCGGTCAGCCCGGCGAACTCGACGATCTGGTCGAAGCGCTCTCGGGTCACCTGTCGCCGCATCCCGAGCACAGCGCCATAGAGGAAGACGTTCTCACGCCCGGTCAGGTCAGGGTGGATGCCGCTCGTCACGCTCAGCAGCGCCCCCATGCGCCCCGACGCCTGGACGATGCCGGCCGACTGGTAGGTCACCTTCGAGATGATCTTGAGGAGGGTCGTCTTGCCCGACCCGTTCACCCCGATCAACGCCAGTGTGCCGCCGGGCTCGACGTCGAGGCTCACGTCCTTGAGCACCCACCGGTAGTCATTGCGCGAAGAACGGCGTCCGACGGTCTTGCGGAAGTGAGTGATCTGATCGTAGAAGAGGGGAGCGGTCCGGTCCGCCCGGAACTTCTTCCAGACGCGCTCGACGTGGATGGCCCCGTCAGGCAATGTCGGCAAAGTTCACCTCGAAGCGCTTGAACAGCCAGTAGCCGACCACGCAGTAGAAGGCGGTACCGGCGCAGCCGGCAATGAGGGGCCCCCACAGTGGTGGCCAGCCCACCAGCATCGTGCGTCGAGCATCATCGATGATCGGCCCCAACGGGTTGAGGAAACTGTAGATCAGCTGATAGCGAACGGGGATCCGAGCGAACGGCCAGATGACGGGCGTGGCGAACATGCCCAGCGTGATGACGATGGGTAGCACCTGGACGAGGTCGCGCATCTGGACGATGAGCGCCGAGACACCGACCGTCACGCCCGCCGTGAAGAGGAGCTCGAGCACGACAAGGGGGATCGTCCACAGCACGCCAGGGAACTTCACCGTGAAGCCGTGGACGAAGTAGTAGAAGATGAACAGGACGACGAGCGGGATCCACGACAGGAGCGTGTTGAGCGCGGTGACGAGGAGCGTCTCGAGCGGGAAGCACTCGCGCGGGAACTGCGTCTTTGAGAGCAGCTGGTTGTTGGAGAGCAGTGACGCACCCCCGGTGCCGAGGGCTTGCGAGAAGAACGTCCAGCACAGGATGCCCAGGTAGGCAAAGATCGGGTACGGCACGTGCTCATTGACGAGGTTGTTGAAGGAGCTGCTCCGCGAGAAGATGATCGTGAAGATGGCAAGCATGGCGAGCGGCGACAGGATCGCCCAGAGCACGCCGAGGGTCGCCTGCTTGTACTGCGCCCGGAAGTCGCGCTCGGCCAGCGTGAAGACGATGTCACGGCTGGCCCACAGGCTCCGCATCGAGTCACGCACGTCGGTGTCGTGCCGGTAGACAAGCTCGTCGGGTGGCTCGTCGGGCAGCTTGCTCGTGTCCGGCGTCTGCAGGACCGAGAAGTCCTGGCGACTCCCCTCTGCGATCGTCAACACAAACCCCCTGTAGTCGTCACGTGCCCCGCCCGTCGCGGCGACGACCCCCACATGCTATCCCCCGGCACGCGACCGATCGAGAGCGAGTGCCCATTCGACGCTACCATTCCTCGATGGGCGTGGGCGAGGTGGCGGAGGCTGGCGCCACCGGTCGGGCGGGCGCACCTCCGCCTCCGCTCCGAGTGCTCCAAGTCATCAAGTCGCTGGGCCGGGGTGGCGCCGAACGCCTGGTCGTGGACCTCGTGGCCGCAGCAGACACCGAGCGGGTCACCCACGAGGTCGCCTTCGTGCTCGCCTCTGAGGACGCCCTCGTCCCCGACCTCGAGGCACACGGCGTCGCTGTCCGGTCGCTCGGCGCGACAGGCAACCGCGACCTGCGCTGGACGGTCGCACTCCGCCGCCTGCTCGTCGCGGGCCGCTACGACGCCGTCCACTTCCACCTCCCCTACGCGGCTGCGGTCGGCAACCTCGTGGTCAGCTCGCTCCCCTCGGGCCGGCGCCCCGGCGTCGTCTACACCGAGCACTGCCAGTGGGACGAGCACCACCGCAGCGTGCGCCTGCTCCTCCGCCTCTCGTCGCGCTCCGGGTGGCCCGTCGTCGCCGTCTCGCGTGCGGCCTACGACGCACTGCCCCCTGCGCTTCGGACCCACGCGCAGGTCGTCGTGCACGGCATCGACCAGGCGCCGCTCGCCGCCGCCGCCGCCGCACGCGAGGAGGCACGGAACGAGATCCGCCGCGAGCTCGACGTCGACCCCGCTACGGTGCTCGTCGCCATAGTTGCCAACCTACGGGCCCAAAAGGGGCACGAGGTCCTGCTCGAGGCCACCCGCCTGCTCGCCGAGCGGGGGGTGCCGGTCCGGGTCGTCGCAGCCGGTGACGGTCCGCTGCGTGACGAGCTCCTCGCCCGTCGGCATGCGCTCGGCCTCGATGACCGGGTCGCCTTCCTCGGTGCCCGTCCCGACGCGGTGCGACTGATGGCGGGGGCCGACATCCTCGCGCTCTCCTCCCACTACGAGGGCCTGCCCGTGGTCCTCATGGAGGCGTCCGGCCTCGGGCTCCCGGTCGTCGCCACCGCCGTGGGCGGCATCCCCGAGGTGCTGACCGACGGCGCAGACGCGCTGCTCGTGCCCCCGGGAGACGCGTCGGCGCTCGCCGATGCCCTCGAGCGCATGGCGCTCGACGACGTGCTGCGCGCCCGCCTTGGAGCTGCCTTCGCTGCCCAGGCCGGTCGGTTCGACATCGCTCACACGGAGGACGCCATGGAGACGCTCTACCGGCAGGTGGCGCCGCGGTGAGCGTCCGGGCGTCCGGCGAGCACCGCGGCACCGACCCGGCGCTCACCGGCCGCCGCCTGGTGCACGTGACCACCGCCGACCTCAGCCTGGTCCTCCTGCTCGGGCCGCAGCTCCGGGCGTTCGCAGACGCCGGCATGGACGTGATCGGAATGTCCGCACCGGGTCCGTACGTCGACCAGCTGGAGGCGTGGGGAGTGCGCCACGTCCCCCTCCGGCATGCCACGCGTGCGGTCGCCCCCGGGTCGGACGCCCGCGCCCTTGCCGAGCTCGCCCACCACTTCCGGTGCCTCCGCCCCGACCTCGTCCACACCCACAACCCCAAGCCAGGCATCTACGGTCGGCTCGCCGCCCGGGCCGTGGGGGTCCCCGGCATCGTGAACACGGTGCACGGGCTCTACGCCACGCCCGAGGACCCGGTGGCCCGCCGTGCGCTCGTCTACGCGCTCGAGCGCCTCGCTGCCGCCTGCTCGCACGCCGAGCTGGTCCAGAACCCCGAGGACCTCGCCGTCCTGCGCCGCCTCGGCGTCCCCGAGGACCGGCTCGTCCTGCTGGGCAACGGAGTCGACCTCGGGCGGTTCCAGCCGCCGCGCAGCCCGGACGAACGCGCGCGAGCGCGGCAGGCGCTCGGCGTCCCCGGTGACGCCGTCGTGGTGGGGACCGTCGGGCGCCTCGTGTGGCAGAAGGGCTTCCGCGAGCTGTTCGAGGCTGCCCGTCTGCTCGCCGCGAGGCGTCCCCAGGTGAGGTTCGTCGTCGTGGGGCCCACAGACCCGGCGAAGGCGGACGCGCTCGACGACGACGACCTCGCCGAGGCTCGCCGTTCCGGCAACGTCGTCTTCACCGGCGGGCGCGACGACGTGGACCAGCTCTACGCCGGCTTCGACCTGTTCGTCCTTCCCTCTTACCGCGAGGGGTTCCCCCGCTCGGCGATGGAGGCCGCGGCGTCGGGTCTCCCGGTGATCGCCACCGACATCCGTGGCTGCCGGCAGGCCGTCGACCACGAGGTCACCGGCCTCCTCGTCCCGCTGCGCGACGCGTCCGCGCTCGCCGACGCCGTGACGCGGCTCGCAGACAGCGAGGCCGACCGACGCCGCATGGGTGAGGCCGCCGCCGCCAAGGCGCGTGCCGAGTTCGACGACCGCGCCGTCGTGGCGACCACCCTCGCCGTCTACGAACGCGTGCTCGCCCGGGCCACGTCGCGCACCAGCCGGCGGATGCGCTCCTCGGCCGCTGAAGGCCGGTAGCGCTCCGTGTAGCGCTCCTCGGCGGCCTCGACGAGGCGCGTGCGGAGCCTATCGTCGCCGAGCACACGGCAGACTGCCGAGGCGAACTCGTCGGGATCGTCGGCGAGGAGGAGGTGCTCGCCGTCGCAGACGTCCAGCCCCTCCGCACCGAGGGTCGTCGACACCACGGGGACGCGGTGGGCGAAGGACTCGAGGATCTTGACCCGGGTCCCGCTGCCGTAGCGGACCGGGACGACTGCGACCGAGGCGCGTGCGAGCTCGGGCTCGATGGCAGGCACGCGCCCGACGACGTGGACCGTCGGTGGATCGTGCAGCAGCTTCACGCCGGTGGACGCCGTCCCGACCAGGCGGACCTCGAGCTCGCCGATGCGGCGGCGGAGCCGGGGGACGATCTCCTCCACGAGCCAGCGGGCAGCGTCCATGTTCGGCGGATAGTGCAGACTTCCCTGCAGCAGGACGACGGGTGGCCGGGTCGGGCGACCCGAGCCGGCGGGCTCGGCCGGCCGCGGGTAGGTGTTGGGGACGGCCACGGCACCCGGGAGGCCGGAGCGTGCAACGTCGAGCTCGGTGCAGAGCACCACACGCTCCACGCGTTCGGCGACGAGCCGCTGCAGTCGGCTCCAGCCGCGTGCGTTGCGGCGGGCCTGCCAGACGGCCACCCGGCGACGAAAGTCGGCGAGCGGCGGCAGCGCGCCACCCGAGGCGGCGAGCAGCTCGGCGCGCTGGGAGGCCTTCACGTCCTCCAGGTCCATGAGGTCGACGATCGTGGGGCCGAGGCTCGGTCGGCCCACCCACTCGTACATCGCCGCCGTGGACACCCACACCACGTCGTAGGGAGGCACGGCCCACTCGGCCAGGGCGCGGCGGGGAGTGGCGTCCGACTGCAGCATCGACACGTCGAGGGGCAGGTCGCCGTGGGCCAGCCACGACGTCCGCCAGCGGAGGGGGTGGGGCGCCTGGGGGTAGGGGACGGCGGTCCACCGGTGCAACGGCACCTCCGGCGGGACGGCGACGTCGCTCCGGCGCGGGTCGACGCAGGCGAAGAGGTCAAGCTCGGCGACCGATGCCACCGCCTCGATGGCCCGCGCCAGCCGGATGAGCCCTCCCCCAGGCGCGGGCCATGGGAGGTTCTCGGCGACGAGGAGCGCCCTCACGTGCCACACCCATCGGCGGCGACCGCGCTCGCCAGCGAGGCGACCCGCTCCTCGACGACCTCGGACTCGAAACGATCGAGGAAGTGGGCGTGCGCGGCCTCGGCCAGACGCCGACGCAGCTCGGCGTCGACGAGGAGGCGGGCGCACGCCTCGGCGAAGCCGGCCGGTGCATCGGCCAACAGCAGGTGGCGCCCGCTCTCGACGCCGAGCCCCTCGGCGCCCACGGTCGTCGACACCACAGGCACCCGGTGGGCGAACGCCTCGAGGATCTTGACCCGGGTCCCGCTGCCGTAGCGGAGCGGGACGACGACGAGGTCGGCTCGGGCGAGCTCGCCGGCCATGTCGGGAACCGGTCCCACCAGGTCGACCTGCGGCCGGTCGTCGAGGGACCGCTGTGCCGGGTCAAACCGGCCGACCAGGCGGACCCGGGCGTCCGGCACGGAACGGCGCAACTCGGGTGCGACGTCGTCGACGAGCCAACGAGCACCGTCGGCGTTCGGTGGGTAGCGGAGCGTGCCTGGGAAGAGCACCGTCGGCGGCGTGCCGACAACGGTGCGCCCGGCCGGTCGGCTCGGTGCCGGGTAGCCGTTGGGCACGACCTCGACGCGGGCGAAGCCCTTGCCCGCCGCCCGGCGAGCGTCGAGGTCGCTGCAGACCACCGCCACCAGCCCGCGGCGGCCTGTCGCCCGGTACAAGCGGCGCCACTGGCGGACCTCGAGCTCGACGGCCAGCCGTGACGATGCCTTCCGCACCGGAGCGACGAGCCGCCGCGCGGCGGGGGCGTCCGGGTCCCCAAGGCGAGGCCCCGGTCGCCGGCGTGCCTTCTCGTCATCGAGGTCGTCGACGTCGACGACGGCGGGTGGTGTGGTCCCGGCACCAAAGCCGAAGCCGCCGCCGGCGACCCAGGCGTGGACGCCCGACCACCACACCAGCTCGTACCCACCCCAGCGCTGACCGTCACCGGACGCGTCGAGCAGCGCCGACACCGTTCGGGCGACCGGCGGGCATCGCCAGCCCGCGACGTCGACCGGCAGGGCCCATGGCACCAGCCGGCCGCTGAGCGGCCCCCGGAGCCCGGCCGGGAGGCGCACGACCTCGGCCCTCTCGACCTCGGGCCCGGGCCCGTCGAGGTCGGTGCGCCCCGACGGCACGACGCTGACCAGGTCGACAGGGCCGCAGCGGGCCAGGCCGGCGGCCACCATGCGCAACCGCAGGCGCGAGCCGCTCGTCGGCGGCCAGGGATAGTCGTCGGCGACGATCAGCGTTCGCATGGTGGTGGCGCACACCCCGACCAGTCCCCGGCGGCGCAGCCGGGTGGCAGCCCGCCGGTGCCAGGAACCGGCATGGTAGCCGAGGTGCCACGCATCGCTGCTACCATCGGCCGCCGCGTGCGGCCCCCTCTGGCCGGCACAGGGCCAGTCGGCGGCACGGGAACGCCGTGCCCGGCCGGCGACGACGACGGACGACGGGGGGCCGAAAGGTGGCACGCCGCAGCCAGGGTGACCAGCACGGCAGGCCGCTGGTGCTCCACGTGATCCCCGCTCCTCGGGGCCGTGGGGCACAGCGCGCCGCCCGCGAACTGGTCGACGGCTTGAACGACCGGGCCGGTCGCTCGCCGGCCGGCTCGGCCCGCCTCCGCCACGAGCTGCTCGCGCTCTTCGCCGGACCACCCGAGGTAGCGGTCGACCGAACGCTCGAGCACCGAGGACGCGGCGGCACGAGCACAGGGCTCTCACTGGCGCTCGTGGCGAAGCTCGCCCGCACGTTGCACGAGTGCGACCCCAGTGCGGTCGTCGCCCACGGCGGCGACGCCCTCAAGCCCCTCGCCGCGGCGACGCTCGGTCGCCACCGGCCGCTCGTCTACTGCGCGATCGGCACCTACGGCGGCTCCGTGCACGGCTGGCAGGGTGCACTCTGGCGCGCCCTGCTCAGGCGGTGCGACCGGATCGTCGCCGTCGGCGACGAAGTGCTCGACGAGTGCGTCAACCGGCTCGGCGCAGACCCGGTTGCCACGAGCCTCATCCCCAACGGGCGCGACCCGGCGGTCTTCCATCCCCGGGAAGCCGCAACCGGCGCCACCGGCGAGCCGGTCGTCGGCTTCGTCGGCGCGCTCACGACCCAAAAGCAGCCCGACCGGTTCCTCGAGGTGGTCGAGGCGCTGCGCTCGCGCCAGTGCCGCTTCCGGGCGATGCTGGTCGGCGACGGGCCGTTGCGCGCCGCGCTCGAGCCGCGTGCCCGCGCCGCGGGCGTCGACGTGCTGGGCCAGCGCGACGACGTGGACGCCGTGCTCCGCGACATCGACGTCCTCGTCTTCCCGAGCAAGCCCACCGGCGAGGGCATGCCGGGCGTGCTCATCGAGGCAGGACTGAGCGGGATCCCCGTCGTCGCCACGGCTGTTCCCGGAGTACATGCCGTCGTCGTCGACGGCGAGACCGGCCTCGTCGTCCCCGACGACGCACGGTCGCTCACGGACGCA
Source organism: Actinomycetes bacterium (assembly GCA_021809995.1). Classification (GTDB taxonomy): domain Bacteria; phylum Actinomycetota; class Acidimicrobiia; order Acidimicrobiales; family RAAP-2; genus JAJZJT01. The sequence goes on along the minus strand of JAJZJT010000008.1, from coordinate 13,196 downwards.
GTGGCGTCGCTGCTCGACGGTCCCGAGCGTCGGAAGGCCCTCGGGACGGCGGCCGCCTGCAGGTGCAGGCGGCACTTCACCACCGCGGCGATGGTCGAGCAGTGGGACGACCTGCTCCACGAGCTCGTGGAAGCCGGTCAGGCGAGCCGTCCCCGCTAGCGCGCGCCACTCCCCACGGGCTGAGGGCGGCCGGGGCCGGCGCGGGCCCCTCGCCGCTCGGCAACCATCCGGCGCCACGCCAGCCGCTGGCGCCGGCGGAGCTCCCACTCGTAGCGGGGAGGCTTGTCCTTGGGCCCTCGCGGCAGGGCCAGGACGACCAGCAGGAACGGCATCATCACCGTGCGCTCACGGGTGATCAGCCCGAGGTTCGCGAGCGCTGCGAAGAAGTAGAGGAAGCCGACGCTATAGGCGGCGCAGAGGGCGACGTAGGGGCGGCCCAGCATGGCACGGGGCAAGATGCGCAGCCGCCGCCACGACGAGATGACGACGCCGAGGATCACGGTGTTCTCCGTAGCCGCCAGCAGCTGGCTGGTGCTGTGGGCGTTGAAGGGGAGCGGGTCGAAGAGCACCCAGTAGACGTCCTTCGGATAGGCGAGCGGGCTCGCCGAGTAGCCCTGCAGGCTGCTGTTGTACCCCGAACCGGTCCCGGCCGAGTTGTTGTGGGCGATGGTGGTGAGGGAGAGCGAGCCGTGACCGGTGAGCAGCTTGACGGAAACGACCGCTGCGACGGCGAACATTGCGCCGAGGACGATGAGCGCGAACGTCCGGCGCGGTCCCTCGAAGGTCGACCCGGGCCGGACGGGTCGGATGAACATGGCGATGACGAAGCCACCGAGCGCGAGCACGAGCTCGTTGGGGCGGATGAAGATGCTCCCCACCGAGGCGACGATGATGAGCGGGTACCCGCCCTTGCGGTAGGTGAGGACGCGTGCGCAACCGAACGCGATGACCCCGAGCAGGAACGTCATGATCGCTTCCTTGCTCACGTCTGACGTCCAGAACACGAGGTTCGGCAGGTAGAAGAGCAGGTACGCGTACCGACGCTTGCCCGCCCCTCCGAAGGTGAGCACGAAGGCCCGGTAGAAGAAGACGATACCGAGGAAGGCCAGGAAGGAGAAGACGAAGAAGCCGCCGAGCTCGTTGGCCCCGATGAGGGCGAAGACCACGGCAGCGACGATCGAGACACTCCCGTTGGCGACGATCTTCGGGAGGTGGCCCGGCGCCAACGAGAAGTCGAGATGACGGAAGCCGGGAGTGAGGAGGTCCGCCCGGTGGACGTAGCCCGTGTAGTCGGCGACGCCGTGGTAGATGTGGTCGACGACCCAGATCTGGGCGGGCGCGGAAGCGAGATGGAGCAGGAGGCACACTGTGAGTGCCTTCGTCAGCCACGGGTCCCGCTCGGCGTCGGCCACCCGTTTGATGACGAGGCGGCCCAACAGGAAGACGGCGACCGCGACGACACCAGCGGCGATGGGCTCGGACGGCGGGATCCCTCCGTTTCCCGGCACGCGCCCCTCCCGCTGGTCCTAGGGGCCCGTCGGCGAGCCCGGAGGCGCGCCGAAGCCGGGCGGCAGGCCCATCGCCGGGACGGTTCCAGAACCAGTCGTGGCTCCGGCTGCCGAGCCGACCTCGTCGTCGGCCGCCTCGGTGTCGTCCTCGTCGAGCTCGCGGAGCGCCGGTCGGTCGTCCTTCACGTGCACGTTGGTCAGGACCACACCGAGCACCGGGGCGTCCAGCCGACGCAGCAGGTGGCCCATGCGGGCACCGTCGTCCGACGTCGTGACGTTCATCTCGGCCACGGCGAGGACGACGTCGACGGCACGTGTGAGCCCCTCGCCGTGGTGGACGGAGAGGAACGGGGGAACTTCGACGATCACCACGTCGACGAGCGAACGCAGCGCGTCGAGAACGGCCGGGGCGCGGGTCACGACCTGACCCGGGTTCGACACGAAGGGCTCGAGCGAGAGCCGCTGGACACGCTCGACGGAGGACGTCTCGAGATGTGCCTCCACGTCGCCGGGAACGATGGGGCCGGCGGCGAGCGGGTTGTCGAACGCCGAGCCGGTGACGTCGACGGTGCTGATGACGACGACCCGCTGCCCGGCTTCGGCGCACGCGGCAGCGAGGTTGGCGGCAACGAAGGGTCGCGTCGGCTCCGAGCCGGGTGAGGCAACCAGCACGATCTGGCGAGGGCTGCCGGCGCTCCGACGGGCCGATGTGGGTGGCGCGAGCGTCCGCGTCGGACCCGATAGGACGCCGGCCCAGAGGTCGCCGTCGTCCGAGCCGGCCAACTGCTCCTGCCCGGACCCCGTGTCGACGTCGGGGAACGGCTCGTGGAGCAGCGAGAGCCGGAGCATCCGGTACGCCTCGGCGGACGGGGAGGACGAGTCGGGGATCTCGGCGACGACGGGGTACCCGAACGAGCGCTCGGCCCGCTTCGCGCTCCGGAGCCGCTTGTCGAGCGCCTCGACGGCGAAGAGGATGACGGCGCCGACCACGAGACCGACCACGAGACCGCCGGCGGCACGCACCGGGCGGCTGCTCGTGAGGCTCGTCCCCCCGCTTTTGGTCGCCAGGCTGGCGTTGGCACCTTGCAGCACGACGAACCCGGTGTCGGTGGGCTCGGCGATCAGGGCTGCCTCCTTGGCGGCGAGCGTGCCCACCTGGCCCAGCAGCGCGCCAGCCAGCGTCGGGTTCGTGGCGCTCACCGACTTGGCCTCTGCCTCGACCCTGGCGATAGCCGCCTGGACCTGCGAGACGGCCGTCTTCTGGGCCTGCTGAGCGTCACCGGCAAGGCTGGTCGCCAGGACGAGGTCGATGGCGTTGTTGAGAGCCGCCGACTGCTCAGCCGAGCCCTGTTCCACGGTGATGAAGACGACGCCCGGTGGGGGGCCACTTGAGCTGGAGGACGAGGTCTGCGACGACCCGGCGACGACCGAGACGCTCGCCCGGAGGGAGCTGTAGGGCTCGTCCAGGCCAGCTTGCTTGGCCGCCAGGGTCAGGACGTTCTCCGCCTGCGCGGCGAACGCGACCAACTGGGGCGTGACAGAGAGGAGGGAGCTGCTCGGGGCTGCCGCCGACGCCGTCGGCGTGATGCCGACGTGCGAGGTCGTCGTCCACTTCGCCGCCGTTGAGCTGCCGTGCGAGACGAGCAGTCCCGCGACGAGGCCCAAGATCCCCACGACCGCCAGAAGCCGCCAGCCCCTCGCCAACGCTCCGCCGTAGTCGATCGGCTCCATCGTTCCCCCGTTTCCGGAATGGGCGTCGAGCGGCGAACGATACCACCACCGGTCGATCGCCCAAGAGCGCCCGTGAGCCGACGCAGACCGCGCGGAGGTGCCGGGCAGAAGAGACGGCGACAGGACGTCCCGGCAGGTGGACGCCCCAACGAGGAGGGAGCACCGGCCCGACCTTCGCCATCGCTCCCCGTTTCGTCAATAGTGATGATGCCGCTCTCCGCAGTTGTTGTCTAGCCTCGAGTGGTCAGGCGCGTCGCACGCTCTTCGTTCCTGCTTGTACGGATCCCGATGGTCCTGTACCGGAGCTTTGGGAGCCGGACCGGAGCAGCGACAGCCCGGACGAAGCCGGGGAAGGGCGGGAGGTCGCCGGAGCGAGGGGGCACGGCCAAGAACGCAGGAACCAGGTCGGAGGCTCGGGGCAGGCTCCTCGTACGGAAGCCGGCAACGGGAGCAGGCGGGACGGACGGAACACCGGGGCGACCGGAGCGGGACGGCTCAGCGCACGTGTCGGAGCACGGCCACGGCGGGGGTGGCCGAGCGAAAGCTTGGGAGACGACGGGGGCAGAGTGGATGACGACGGCGACGTCGGACGAGGGGCGTGAAGGCGTGAGGGGGCGGCGAGCACCGGAGCCAGGGCAACGGGAGCCAGCGTCACGCCGGGTGGCGGTCGCCGCCAGCCGGGTCCGCTCTCGCCTGCTCTTCATGCTGCTCGACGTGGCCTGGGTCGTCGCCGGCTACGGCGCCGCCGAGGTCATCTACTTCCGCAACCAGGCGCCGACCGACTACTACCAGCACTTCGTCGAGTTCGTGGCCAGCACGGTCGTGCTGACGCTCGTGGCCAACCACCTCTTCGGCCTCTACGGGCGGATGTGGCGCCACGCCGGCGTGGAGGAGGCCCGGCAGATGACGTTCGCCGCGGCGACGGTCGGCGCGGTGCTCTCGGTCCTGTACCCGCTCGGGCACGCCTCCCGCCTCGAGCCCGTGCCGCTCAGCGTGATCCTCGCCGGGCTCGTCTTCTCGACCCTCGGGATGGGCGTCCTGCGGTTCCACTCACGCCTGTTCGCCTGGCAGCGCGGCTCGCGGCGCATGGGCCTGCGGGTGGCGATCGTGGGCAGCCGCGACACGGGCGCGTCGGCGATCCGCGAGATGCTCCGGTGCCCGGACGCCGGCCTCGTGCCGGTCGCCGTCTTCGACGACGACGAGTCTGCTCACGGCCTGTCGCTGATGGGCGTCCCGGTGGTGGGCAGCATCAGCGACATCCCGGCGGCGGCGAGCCGGTACACGCTCCAGCAGGTGCTCCTCGCCATCCCCTCGGCGCCGCCCGAGCTCGTCGCCGAGGTCCTCCACGCCGCCGAGGACGCCGGCATCTCCATGAAGGTGCTGCCGACGGTGCACGACATCGTGAGCGGGCCCGCTCACATGGCGGCCATCCGCCGGGCTCGCGAGCCCCGCATCGAGGACCTGCTCGGGCGGACGCCGGTCGCCACGGACCTCGACGGCGTGCGGCGGTCGCTCGCCGGCAAGCGCGTGCTCGTCACCGGGGCCGGCGGGTCGATCGGCTCGGAGATCTGCCGCCAGGTGGCCCGGTTCGAGCCGGCGACGCTCGTCCTGCTCGACCACGACGAGACGCACCTGCACGACACGGCGGCGACCATCCCCGGTCCGTGCCGCCAGGCGCTCGTCGACATCGCCGACCGGGCGTCGCTGTTCGAGGCCTTCGCCGAACACCAGCCCGAGGTGGTCTTCCACGCCGCAGCCCACAAGCACGTGCCGGTGCTCGAGGGTCACCCGATGGAAGCGGCCAAGACCAACGTCTTCGGCACGCTCAACGTGGTCGAGGCGTCCGCCGCCGCGGGGGTGCGCCGGTTCGTGCAGATCTCGACCGACAAGGCGGTCCGGCCCTCGAGCGTCATGGGTGCCTCCAAGCGCCTCGCCGAGCAGCTCGTGCTGGCCCACGCCCCCGAGGGCGCCTCGTACTGCGCCGTCCGGTTCGGCAACGTCCTCGGCAGCCGGGGCAGCGTCATCCCGACGTTCACCCGCCAGATCGCCGCGGGTGGCCCCGTCACCGTCACCGACGCCCGTATGACCCGGTTCTTCATGAGCGTCGAGGAGGCCGTCCAGCTCGTCCTGCAGTCGTCGGTGCTGTCGCGTGGCGGCGAGATCTACATGCTCGAGATGGGCGAGCCCGTCCGCATCATGGACCTCGCCCGACGGATGATCGAGCTGTCGGGCTTCCGCGTCGACGAGGACATCAAGATCGAGGTCGTCGGCGCCCGCCCGGGCGAGAAGCTCGAGGAGGAGCTGCGCACGCCCGACGAGCAGGTGCTGAAGACCGAGCACCCCTTCATCTACCGTCTCGTGCCCATCACCGCACCCCGCGACGTGCTCGATTCCGACATGGCCTCGCTGGCCACGGCCGCCCGGCACCGGGACGCGTCGACGGTCCGGTCGCTGCTCTTCTCGGCCGCCCTCCCCCGGCAGGGTGCCGCGGGCCCGGCCCCCGAGGCCGCCGAGCTCGACGAAGAGGCGCCCCGCTCGGCGCTGGAGGCCCGGGCGAGGGCCTCGCACGACCCGGACTCGGTGCTCGCATGACCGGCAAGCCGGGCTCGAGCGCGCCGGCCGACGGCTCGCCCCGCAAGCTCGTCGTGGTCGGACAGGGCTACGTGGGCCTCCCGCTGGCCATACGGGCCGTCGAAGCCGGTTTCGCCGTGGTCGGCTTCGACCTCGACCAGGGCAGGGTCAAGCGCCTGTCCGCCGGCGAGTCCTACGTCGAGGACATCGGCGACGAACGGCTGGCGTCCGCCCTCGCCACCGGTCGCTACGAGCCGACCGACGACCCGGCGCGCACGGCCGGCTTCGACGTGGCCGTCATCGACGTCCCCACGCCGCTGACCGACGGCAACCCCAACCTCGGCTACGTCGAGCAGGCCGCTGCCATGCTGGCGACGTCGCTGCGCCCGGGCGCCACCGTGGTCCTCGAGTCGACCACGTACCCGGGCACGACCGAGGAGCTCGTGGGGCCGGTCCTCGAGGCCGGCTCCGGGCTCGTCGCCGGCCGGGACTTCCACCTGGGCTACAGCCCGGAGCGGATCGACCCGGGCAACGCGACCTGGCGGTTCGAGAACACGCCGAAGGTCGTCTCGGGGATCGACGAGCCCTCGCTCGAAGCGGTGCGCTCCTTCTTCGACGCACTGGTCGAGCGCACCGTCCCCGTGTCGGGCACGCGCGAGGCCGAGCTCACCAAGCTGCTCGAGAACACGTTCCGCCACGTCAACATCGCCCTGGTCAACGAGCTGGCCATGTTCGCCGAGGCGCTCGACATCGACGTGTGGGAGGCGATCGACGCGGCTTCGACCAAGCCGTTCGGCTACCTCCGCTTCACGCCGGGTCCCGGCGTGGGGGGGCACTGCCTGCCCATCGACCCGAGCTACCTGTCGTGGAAGGTGCGGCGCAGCCTCGGTCAGCCGTTCCGCTTCGTCGAGCTGGCCAACGACGTCAACGAGCACATGCCGGACTACGTCGTGCGCCGGCTGACCCTCGCGTTCAACCGGCAACGACGCTCGGTCAACGGCTCGCGGGTGCTCCTCCTCGGGCTCGCCTACAAGCGGAACACGGGCGACGCCCGCGAGGCGCCGGGCGAGGTCATCGCCCGGACGCTTCTCTCCCTCGGTGCCGAGGTGCGGGTCGCCGACCCCCATCTGGCGGCCGGCGCCACGACGTTCCCGCTCGTCGACGCGTCGGCGAACGAGCTCGAGGCCGCCGACGGCGTCGTCCTCGTGACCGACCACGACGCCTTCGACTACGACCTCGTGGCCCGCCACGCCCGCTACGTGCTCGACACGCGGAACCGGCTGGCCGGCCCCCAGGTCGAGCACCTGTGAGGACCACGTCGGCGAGCACCACGTCGGCGAGCGCCGTGCCCGGCAGGCGGTACCGGGCGACGCGGCGATGAAGGTCGTCGTCACCGGCGGCGCGGGCTTCATCGGCGCCAACCTCTGCCGAGCCCTCGTCGAGCAGGGCGTGTCGGAGCACGTGGTCGCCCTCGACGACCTCTCGACGGGGGAGAAGGCAAACCTGGCCGGCGTGGCCGGCGTCGAGCTCGTGGAAGGGTCCATCCTCGACGACGACGCCCTCGACACCGTCCTGCCGGGCGCCTCCGCCGTCGTGCACCTGGCTGCCCGGCCGTCCGTGCCCCGGTCGCTGGTGGACCCGATGGCGTCGCACCGGACGAACGCCACCGGCACGATGACGGTCCTCGAGGCCGCCCGGCGCCACGGAGGACCGCACGTGGTCGTGGCGTCGTCCTCGTCGGTCTACGGCGCCAACCCCGCCCTCCCCAAGCACGAGGACATGGCGACCATGCCGGTGAGCCCGTACGCGGCGAGCAAGCTGGCCACCGAGGCGTACGCCCTCGCGTACGCGCGCTCGTTCGGGCTCGACGTCCTCGCCTTCCGCTTCTTCAACGTCTTCGGGCCGCTGCAGCCGGCGGGCCACGCCTACGCCGCCGTCGTGCCCGCCTTCGTCGACGCCGCGCTGGCAGGGCGGGCGCTGCCCGTCCACGGGGACGGCACCCAGACGCGCGACTTCACCTACGTCGGCACCGTGAGCGCGGTCATCGCCGACGCGGTGCGCCGACGGGTCACCTCGCCCGGTCCCGTCAACCTCGCCTTCGGGTCGCGGGTGTCCCTCCTCGAGCTGGTCGACCTGCTCGAGGACGTGCTCGGGCACCCCGTAGCACGCGAGCACACCGATCCCCGCCCGGGCGACGTGCGCGACTCGCAGGCCGACCGGTCCCGCCTGGGCGCCCTGTTCCCTGGGGTCCAGCCCGTCCCTCTCGCCGAAGGGCTCGCCGCCACCGTTGCGTGGTTCCGCTCGCGCGCCTGAGGCGGTGACCCCCGCCGGGCCGCCGACCACGCGGGCTCGCTCGGAGAGGAACCCGGGGCTCGATGCCGAACGCGTCGTCGGGCTCGGTCTGCTCGTTGCCGTTGCCCTCGCCGGCGCGTACTTCCACGTCCGGCCCCAGCCGACCCCGCTCGACCGCCTGGGCTTCAGCCTTCGTCCTGCCGACGTCCACTCGCACGTCTTCTTGGCCCTCGTCCGGCTCGGCTCGGCGCCCGCCCTCGTCGGCGGCACCGTCGTCGGTGCGGCGGTGGCCTTCGGACGAGTGGCGCGGCGACGCGAGGACCTCCGGCGGGCTGTCGCCTGCCTGCTGGGCCCCCTGGTCGCCGTCGCCCTCTGCGAGTTGGTCGCCAAGCACCTGGTCGGCCGCGAGTACCAGCAGGAGCTGACGTTCCCGTCGGGGACCGTGACGGTGGTGGCCTCGGTGGGCTCGGCCTGGGTGCTCGCCGTGCCCAGACGGGCCCGGTGGGTGGTCGGCTCGCTTGCCGCCGCCGCGACCGTCGTGACCGCCGACACGGTGGTGGCGTTGCAGTGGCACCTGCCCACCGACGCCTTGGCCGGTGCCGCCCTGGGTGTGGGCACCGTGCTCGTCGTCGACGCAGCTCTCCGGGCCGTCCCGGCCCGTCACCTCTTCGCCGTGCTCGCCGGGCGGCCGGCCCACCCCGCTCGTAATCGTCAAAAATGATGACAGTCGGTTGAGCGTGCGCCCGCCGTCGGTTACCATTGGGTCAGCGACGTGCCGGCCACGACCGACCGGCACACGGCCGCGGGAGCCTGGCATCAGGCAGTGGCAGTGGCAGTGGCAGTGGCGCAGCCGGCAGGGGCCGGAGGGGACGGGGGCCGGACCGAGGGCCCCGCAGCGGCAAGGGGCAGGCGACGTGGCAGCGGGGACGACGTCGGGTAGCAGCGAAGCCGGGTCCTGGGTCGCCACGTCGGTGGCCGTCGTCCGGGCGTGGGACCCTGCGGGGGCCGACCCGCCACCGTCTCTTGACGTCACACGGCGCCCGTCGGCGTGCGGAAGGCTCGACGTCGAGCGCCTGCAGCGGGCCGTCCGGAGCGGTGACCGCGTCTGCCCGGCGAGTGCCTCGTGCGTCCTCGTCGCCTTCGGACCAGGGGCCGCCGCCGTCCCGCCCTGGGTCCTCGCCCAGCGCGTGGCCGAGGCCGCCCTCCGTGACGGGGCGCGCGCTCGGCGCCGGCGCGGCACGGCCGACCTCACCGTGGGGCTCGCTCACGTCGAGCCCGGCGCGGGGACGCCCGTCGCCGGCGGTCCGGCCGTCGAGGGCACGCCGGACGGAACGGCGGCCCTGGTGCGGAGCGCGGCCGACGCCGAACGGGCAGCCCGCCGCCTGCTCGCCACGGTCGCGGTCGCCGACGGGACGAGCGACCAGTCCCGGGCTCCCGACGAGCCCCGGCCGAGCTCGGCAGCGATCGCCCTCGACCAGCTCCGTCCATTGGCACCTTCGGCACCGGTCGGCACGTCCCGCCGGCGTGGTCTCCTGCTCCACCGTCTCGCCGGGTCGCGCTGGCCGACGGCGTCACCGGCCTGGGACGGAGCGTCGCCGGGCACGGCCGGGCCCCGCACCACGGTGGCCATCGTGGCCACGGGCGACGGGCTCGGGACACAGCAGCTCGCCTCCCGCTCGGCCGAGCTGGCGACCGCCCTCGGGCTGCCCACCTCGTCGTTGGGGTTCGACGACGAGCTCGCCGAGCGCCTCTCCGCGCTGCGACCCGGCGTCGTCGTGGTCGTGCTCGACGACCTGCCTGCCGACCCGACGTGGACGTCGTGGTCGGGGAGCTCGTGGGAACGTGGTCAACGCGCCATCGACGCGTCGGTCGCCAGCGGCTCCTCGGTCGTGGCCATCGGCGGGAGCGCCGGCGCGCTCGCCGCTGCCGCCGAGCGGGGTGCCGAGCCGGTCTTCGGGCCGGAGGACCTCCGCGGCCACCTCGAGGCTGCGTCGTCACCGCCCAACCGGTTCGCTCCCGTGACGGCGCCGGCTCCAGCCTCCCGGCCCGACCACTTCGACGCGCTCCTGCGGTTGACCGCCAGCGAGCGACGGGTGCTCTACTACCTGACGGCCGGATGGGGCGCCACGGACATCGCCACCGAGCTGGTGGTCTCGCTGGCGACGGTCCGGACCCACATCCGGGCCGTCCTGCGCAAGCTCAACGTGCGCTCCCAGTTGGCCGCCGTGGCCATCGCCAACGCCGCCACCGTCGGGGCGACCGGGCCGCCGGCCGGCGACCAGGGACGCATCGGCGCCTGAGGCGCCGCGCGCTGCCTGTCGCCCGTCGACGCGCTCTGGCTACCATGGCGGCCCTGCAGGGGTTCGGCGGGGGTGCCCGGCCCTGCTGCCGGGACTCGGCGGAGGCGTCGGACCGCCCCGGCCACAAAGGGGGAGCGTGAGGGCGAATCGGGTGGCGAGCGTCGACCTGGTGCCGACCCGGCGCTTCGGTCAGGTCCCCAGCCTCGACGGCCTACGCGGGGTCGCAGTGATGATCGTGGTCGTCGCCCACCTCGAGATCATCCTGCCGCTGCCCACCCTGCTCGTGATCCCCGGCGGCACGGTGTCGCTCGACAGCTTCTTCGTCCTGAGCGGCTTCCTCATCACCGTCCTCATGCTGCGCGAGCAGGGTGCGACGGGGAGGGTCCGCAAGCTGGCGTTCTACGAGCGTCGCATCCTGCGCCTCTACCCGGCCCTGCTCTTCATGGTCGTCGGCCAGGTCGTCTCGGCGTACGTCACCCACGTCTCGTTCCACGAGGAGTGGACGTCGGTCCTGTCGGTGCTCTTCTACTACTCGAACTGGAAGCTGGCCGTCGGCTCCAACTACTTCGGCGGGCACATCGCCAACGGGTTCCAGCAGGTCTGGTCGCTCTCCTTCGAGGAGCAGTTCTACCTGGTGTGGCCGTGGGTGACCGTGTTCCTGCTCACCATCCGCACGAGGCTCCGCACCGTCGTGATCGCCCTGGTCGGCGCCATCGTGCTGATCGGCATCCACCGCGCGCTCCTCTACCACGGGCCGGCGACGTGGTACGGGATCTTCATCCGGACCGACACCCGGGCCGACTCCATGCTGTGGGGGGCCCTGGCCGCCCACCTGTGGATCCGCAACAAGGAGCCCAAGCGGGCCCTCCCCTACCTGGCCACGATCGGGGGGGTCTTCCTGCTCGTCGCCTTGCCACTGACCAACACCACCGGAGCGTTCCTCTACCGGGGCGGCTTCGACGCCATCGACGTGTCGTGCGCCTTCGTGATCCTCGCCCTCGTGAACGGCTGGCGGGTCCGGCGCATCTTCGAGTGGCGGCCCCTGGTGGTCGTCGGCACCATGTCGTACGCCATCTACCTGTGGCACCTCCCGGTGTTCTTCACCGTCGCCTACTTCGACACCCACTGGCCGGACGCGGTGCGGGTCATCGTGAGCTTCGCGGCGACGGGACTCCTCGCCACGGCGTCGTGGCACTTCCTCGAGCGCCCGGCCCTGAAGTGGAAGGAGCGCCTGGCCGTCGTGGGGAAGCGGGAGGTGGGCCCCCTCGTCCGGTCACGCCGGGAGCCCCCCCCGCCCCCCGAGCGCACGCGCGCCCCGAACCGTGGTCCCGTGACCGCCGACGCCCTCCTGCGCTCGGGCTTCACGGGCACCTCCGTCGACGCGCCGGGCCCGCCGCCGGACGTCGGCCCACCGTGACGGGTCACGTCCCGCCCGCCCCCGAGGCGCTCGCGCCGCAGCCCGGCGACGACACCGGCGACGAGCAGCAGGGAGCGCGAGAAGGACGGCGACCCGGACGGCGCGCGCCAAAGCGACGGTGGCCAGGCTCTTGCGGTTCTTCGCCGACGCGGGCGACGGCGGCGAGCACGAGCCAGCCAACGGCGAGGACGTGACGCCAGGGTCGGTGGCGCGGCAGAACCGGGACACAGATCGCCCGTCTGCCCGAGCAAGCGGGGTCATCGAAGACCCGTCACTCCGCTCGGAGCGGGAGCCCGACCCGGGTCCCGCTGGCCCGTTCCGGCATCGTGGGCTCCCGCGCCCCTCGTCACGACGGTCTGGCCCGTGAGGGCGCTGACGGCCCGCACCCGTGGTCAGGTCCACCTCGGAGATCAGGGTCCGTCCGGCCTGGAGGCAGGCCACCGCGTGGGCCGCGCCTCGGGCCCCCTCGTCTGCGCACCCCCCACCGAGCCCTTCGCGCGCCGTCGGCACCGCTCCGCATCTTTCGTCAGACCTTGCGCCAGATCCCGTCGTTCCGCCCGTCGTCCGAGCGCGAACGGGATGTCGCTGGCTACGCTTCGGCGCGTGGCGGGTCCCCGCAGCGACCCAGACAGCCGGACCAGGGGTACCCCAGCGGGTCCGACCATGCGCGTCACGGTCGTCGTGCCCTGTTACAACGAGGCGGACCGGCTCGACGTCGACGGGTTCGACCTGCTCGCCCGCTCGGGCCTCGCGTCGCTGCTGTTCGTCGACGACGGCTCCACCGACTCGACGCGTGCCGTGCTCGAGAAGCTCGCCGGTGAGCTGCCCTCGGTCACCGTGCTCCCCCTCGGCTCCAACCGCGGCAAGGCCGAGGCCGTCCGGCAGGGAATGCGCCACGCCGTCGAGCGCGGCGCGTCGGTCGTCGGCTACTACGACGCCGACCTGGCGACCCCCCCGTCGGAGCTCGCCCGCCTCGTGCGGACCCTGTGCGCCGACCCGGCGCTCAACGGGGTGCTGGGGTCGCGGGTGGCCCGCCTGGGAAGCTGCATCGACCGGCGTGCCGTGCGCCACTACACCGGCCGGGTCTTCGCCACCGCCGCGTCGCTCGCCCTCGGCGTCGCCGTCTACGACACCCAGTGCGGCGCCAAGATCTTCCGGGTCAACCCGGAGCTCGTCGCCGCCCTCGAGCGGCCGTTCCGCTCGTCGTGGTCGTTCGACGTGCTCCTCCTCCAGCGGCTCTTCGACGGCGATCGGACGCACGCCGGCCTGAGCCCCGACACCTTCGTGGAGGTGCCGCTCGACGCGTGGTTCGACGTCCCCGGCTCGAAGGTCCGCGTCGGGCCGGGGCTCGTCGCCCTCCTCGACGTGGTCCGCATG
>JAJZJT010000193.1 GCA_021809995.1 Actinomycetes bacterium | reverse complement strand
GGGCCGCCGACAGCGGCACGACTCGGGCGGCTGCCGTGGCGACGGCTGCCGTGGCGACCCCGGCGGAAGCAACCTCGCGGCCAGCCGCCTCGCCGGGCCCGAGGCCGCGTGCCAACCGGCGGCGTCGGTAGAGGTCGGCGTCGGCCGCCTCGAGCAGGAGGGCAGGCGACACCGCCGCGTCCGCGCTCTGCGCAGCGCCCCAGCTGAACGGCGGCGCTCCGGCGGCGACCACACGTCCCATCAGCGTCGGGACGTCGCCCAGCTCGGCGCCCTGCAGCACCACCGCGAACTCGTCGCCACCGGTCCGGAACACCGAGTCCGTCGTACGGAGCCCCGTCTGCATCGCTTCGACGAGGCGAGTGAGCGCCGCGTCCCCGGCCTGGTGTCCACGGGTGTCGTTGACAGCCTTCAGACCGTCGAGGTCGATGACCACGACGACGAGCGGAAAGCCGAAGCGGTGCGCGCCGGCGACGGCACCGGGCAGCACGGCATCCAGAGCCCGACGATTGCCGGCACCGGTCAGGGGGTCGACCATGGCCGCTTCCTCGAAGAGCTCGAGCGACGTCGTCGTCGCCGAGTCGGCGACGACGAGCCGGGCGACGAGCATGGGCGTGAGCACGCGCGGGGACACCGTCGCCGTGATGACCGCCTCGAGCGCGTCGATGCGGTGGCGCATGAGCGAGGCCGAGCGGTGCGCCCGCGCCCACTCCCTCCCGGCGGAGGTCAGGCGGTGGCGGGACGGTTCGGGGATCCACAAGCCCCGTGCCGCGCCGGCGTCGAGCATGGTGCCGGCAGGTGCTACGAGCCCGCCCGTCGGCGGCGACGCGACGCTCCCCGATCGAGGACCGTCGCTCCCCGCTGCACCTTCGCCCGCGACGAGCTCGGGGTAGCCGGCCGCTGCGTGCGCTGCGGCGTTGAGCGCATCGACGACGGTGGAGGCGGCTTCCTCGGGCCACTCGTCCCCCAACTGGCCCACCGGCTGGTGGGCCGCAGCCACAGCCTCTGCCTCGGCGATCAGCGCGGCTCGCCACGCCTCGGCGCGCAGGCGCATCGCCCGCGGTCCTCTTGGCTCCCAGGTGTCGGCAGGATGGTCCGTCACGGCCTCGCTCGCACTACTCGACCGATGTCCGGAGCTCGTCGCCCCGTGAGATACACACTATGCGTATTCATTCGGCCACCACACGCGTCTTCTTGACCGTCCGTGGTGGATGCTGCTCGCAGTGTGACAAATTGCGGCCCGTCGGGCTGCGACTGCACGACTGCTCCACTCGGTCCCGGAGCGAGCCCAGGGGCGCAGCCAGGACCGGCGCGGCGGGGACCGGACCGCGCGGGACGGTCAGAGGCTGAGCGAGGCGCCGCCGTCGACGACCACCGCCGCCCCGTTGACGAACCCGGCTTGGTGGGAGCAGAGGAAGGCGACCACCTGCCCGAAGTCCCCCGGGTCCCCCTGGGTGCCGCCCCCACCGAGCTCCCGCATCCGGTCCGTGGCGTGTGGCCCGGGGCAGGCCAGGTTCAGCGTGACCCCGGAGCCGGCCCGGGCCAGGTCGTGCGCGGCCGTCTTCACCCAGGCCCACAGTCCCGTCCGCGCCGTGTTGGACAGGGCAAGTCCGGGCACGGGCTGTACGACCGAGTACGAGCTGATGCAGCAGATCCGTCCCCAGCCCTCCCTGGCCATGGCCGGGACCGCTGCCCGGACCAGTCGGACCGAGGCGAGGAGGTTGGCCTCGACAGCGGAGACGATCTGCTGGTCCGTCACCTCGAGGGCGCGCCCCGGCGGCGGCCCGCCGGCGTTGGCGACGGCGATGTCGAGGCGGCCGAAGTGCTCGAGGGCCGTCTCGACCAACCGGGCCGGCGTCTCGGGGCTGGTGACGTCGGCGGGCACCGTCACGACCGCCGCACCACGCGCCGAGAGCTCGCGCTCCAGTGAGGAGAGCGCTGCCTCGCCACGAGCGGACAGCACGAGGGACACCCCCTCGGCCGCCAGGGCCTCGGCGGTCGCCCGCCCGAGGCCCCGCGACGCCGCCGTCACCACGGCTACCCGCCCCTCGATCCCCAGGTCCATGCTCCGCTCCTCGTCTGTTCCTCGTCTGTTGCGCCGGCCAGCGACGTCGGCACGACGCCGTTCCGCCGCCCTGCTCTCAGCGCTCTCAGCGCGGCTCGAGCTCGACCAGCCCGTGGTCGACCCGGTTGCACCGCTCCGGCCGACCGGCGTCGTCGACCACCACGATGTCCTCGAGGCGCATCCCGAAGCGCCCGGCGACGTAGATGCCCGGCTCGACCGAGAAGGCGTGCCCCGGGGCGAGCACGGTGTCGTCGCCTGCCACCAGGTAGGGGTCCTCGTGCTCCTCGATGCCGATGCCGTGCCCGGTCCGGTGGATGAAGCACGGCCCGTAGCCGGCCTCGGTGATCACGGCGCGCGCCACGCCGTCGACGGCCGCGGTCGCGGTACCGGCGGTCGCTGCCCGCACGGCGGCTTCCTGCGCGTCGCGCAGCACTTCGTAGCAACGGCGGACCTCGTCGGGGACGTCGCCGACCACGACCGTCCGGGTGATGTCCGAGCAGTAGCCGACGTCACCCGGCAGGGCGAGCACGCCGCCGATGTCGCACACGACCGTCTCGCTCGCCCCGATGCGACGCTCGCCGGCCTCGTGGTGCGGGCTCGCGGCGTTGGGACCCGAGCCGACGATGGCAAAGTTCACCCGTTGGTGGCCCTCCTCCACGAGCAGCCGCGACAGGTCGGCGGCCACCTCGGACTCGCGTCGGCCGAGCAGCGGCACCTCGCCTTCGGCGAGCCGGGTGACCACGCGGTCGGCCGCCGCGGCGGCAGCGCGCAGCGCGGCGAGCTCGGCATCGTCCTTGCGGGCACGCACGGGCCCTGTCACTTCGGAGGCTGGTCGCCACTGGGCGCCGGGCAGGCGCTCCCAGAGCGCGAGGACCGACGAGGCCCAGGCCCGGTCGGACACCGCGAGGACCCCGGTGCGCACCGGAGCGAGCAGGTCGGCCACGACCTCGACGGCATCCTCACCCTCCGACCACGGCCGCAGCACGAACAGGTCCCCGACAGCTGCCACCCGCGGCGCCTCGAGCTCGGGGACGACGAGCACCGGCTCGCCGCTCCGGCGCACCACCAACATGGTGAGGCGCTCGAGGGGCATCGCCTCGTACCCGGTCAGCCACGGGAGGTCGGCGCCGTGGGAGAGCAGGAGGGCGTCGACGCCGACGGCCGCCATCCGCTCGCGCACCCGGCCGAGGCGCCCTGACCGTGCGGCGACGGCTGCCTCCGAGAGCCCGCTCACGCCGGGACGGCGGTCCCCGCGGCGGCGTCCGCCGCCTGGCGGGCGTGGTAGCTCGAACGGGTGAGCGGGGTCGCCTGCACGTGGGCGAACCCGAGGGAGGCCCCGGCCTCGGCCACTCGAGCGAGCTCGGCCGGTGCCCACCACCGGGCGACGGGCAGGTGGCGCGAGCTCGGACGCAGGTACTGGCCGATCGTGACGACCTCGACGCCCACCGCCCGGAGGTCGGCGAGCGCGGCCATCACCTCGTCCTCGGTCTCGCCGAGCCCCACCATCAGCCCCGACTTGGTCGACAGCCCGGCGTCGGCCGCCCGGGCCAGGACGGTCAGGCTGCGGGCGTAGCCCGCCTGTGGCCGGGCCGCTTGCTGCAGACGGGCCACCGTCTCGAGGTTGTGGTTGAAGACGTCGGGGCGTGCCTCCACGACGAGTGCGAGGGCGTCGGGGTCACCTCTGAAGTCCGAGACGAGCACCTCGACCCTCGTGGCCGGCGACCGGTGGCGAACAGCGGCGATGGTGGCGGCGAACGCTCCCGCACCGCCGTCGGCCAGGTCGTCACGCGCCACGCAGGTGACCACGGCGTGCGCCAGTCCCATGCGCGCCACGGCCTCGGCCACCCGCTCGGGCTCGCCGGGATCGAGGGGAAGGGGACGACGCGTGTCCACCTTGCAGAAGCCGCACGCCCGGGTGCACCGGTCGCCGTTGATCATGAACGTGGCCGTGCCGTCCGACCAGCACTCGCTGATGTTCGGGCACCCCGCTTCCTCGCACACGGTCACGAGGGCGAGCTCGCGCAGTGAGCGCCGCAGCCCGAGGAAGCCGTCGCCCATCGTGGCGGGCGCCCGCAGCCAGTCGGGCTTGCGCACCGCCACGGGCAGGGTGGCGTCCGGGTCGACCCCGGCGTGCTGGAGCCGTCGGACGGCGATCGGCTGGCCGGCCCGGGGGGGCCGGACCGCACGATCGTCGCCAGCCCCCGGTGGCGTCGGAGGCGCTGCGCCCCCCGCCGGACCGGTGACGATCCGGGCGTCGTCGGCCACGCCTCCCCAGTGGGCGCCAGCGGCCCGGACCAGCGCGTCGACCACCTCGGGGAGCGGCCGGCCGAAGCCCTCGGCCACGAGCGACGTGACCCCGAGGTCGGCGATCCCGCACGGGACGACGTGGTCGAACACGGACAGGTCGGGGTCCACGTTGAGGGCGAACCCATGGGTCGTCCGGCCGTGGCTCACGCGGACGCCCACGGCGCACACCTTCCGCGGGACGGCTCCCGGGGTGGCGGCGTCGAACCACACGCCCGGGTAGCCCTCCAGGCGCCCGACTCGCTCGGACGGGACGCCCAGGGAGACCAGCGCGTCGAGGACGACCTGCTCGACCCGGCGGACGTGGGCGGCACCCTGGTGAGGGCCCGTGCCGACCGACACGACCGGGTAGCCGACCAGCTGGCCCGGAGCGTGCACGGTGACGTCGCCCCCGCGGTCGACCTCGACGCGCTCGATGCCGGCGTCGGCAAGGTCGGACCGGACGTGCGACGGGTCCGCATGCGCACCGAGCGTGACCACCGGCGGGTGCTCGAGGAGCAGGAGGTAGTCGTCGTCGGAGCGCCGGGCGAGGGCGCGCTGGAGGTCCCAGGCCTCCCGGTAGGGGACGCGCCCCAGCCAGCGGGCACGGATCATCCGCCGACCCCCCGGGCTCGTGCCGGAGGCGCCGCGTCGGACGGCCCGCCGGCCTCGGTCACAGCTCGCCGCCCCAGTCGCGCTCGAGGAGGATCTCGGACACCCGGGTCAGGAACTTGGCGACGTAGGCGCCGTCGTTCGCCCGGTGGTCGAAGGTCAGGGCGCCGAGGCCGACCGAGTGGATCGCCACGGCCTCGCTCCCGTCGGGAAGGGTGACGGCGACCGGACGCCGCGACACGCCGTCGGTCGACAAGATCGCCACCTGGGGCTGGTTGATGATGGCACCGGTCAGGAGCGTTCCGTACGGCCCGGCGTTGGTGATCGAGAACGTCCCACCCGAGATGTCGTCCGCGGTCAGCTGCCGGCTACGGGCGCGGACGGCCAGCTCGTGGATGCGCCGGGCCATCCCCCGTAGGGTGAGCTCCTCGGCCTGGTGCACGACCGGCACGATCAGCCCCTCGTCGTCGAGGTCGACGGCGATGCCGAGGTTGACCTCGTGGTGCACGACGAGCGCGTCCTCGGCCACCGACGCGTTGAGCCGCGGGAACTCCCGCAGCGCCTCGACGGTCGCCCGGGCGGCGAAGGGGAGGTACGACAGGCCGAAGCCCTCCTCGTCGCGGAAGTGCTGCCCGACGCTGCGGCGGACTGTCTCCACGCGCTCGTAGTCGAGCTCCTTGACCATCAGGGTGTGGGCGGAGGTCGCCTTCGAGCGGACCATGTGCTCGGCGGTGCGGCGTCGGATGTTCGTGAACGGCACGACCTCGTCGCGTCCCGACCGGACGAGCTCACTCGCCGGCGGCGCCACGACGGATGCCGGGCGCTGGGGTGCCGCGGGCGCGGGCGCGGGCGCGGGCGCGGC
>JAJZJT010000007.1 GCA_021809995.1 Actinomycetes bacterium | reverse complement strand
CTCGGCCCTGGTCCGGCAGGGGGCCGGGGCCGTCCGGGGGCCGGCGGGCCGTACGGCCCGTCCGGCCACCCGGTCGCCCCCCGCCCCGGGGACGCAGTGCCGACCCAGGTGCCGACCCAGGTGGTGGTCCGTGTGGCCCGACGGGGCCCGACGGGGCCCGACGGGGCCCGAGGCGGACGCTGGTAGCCTGCGGCCGTGCCTGACGGCCGACCCTCATTCGCCGACGTCGCCGTCGGCGTCCTGGCATCGGGCAGCGGCACGATCCTCGAAGCCATCCTGGCCGACGGCATCCCCGTGGCTGCGGTCGTGGCCGACCGCCCGTGCCGGGCGCTCGAGGTCGCCGACGTCGCCGGTGTGCCTGCCGTGCTCGTCGACCGCCAGGGGTTCGGAGGGTTCGGACCAGCCTTCGAGCGCGACGCGTTCACCGAGGCGGTGACCGCCGAGCTCGTCGACCGGGGGGTGACGGTCGTGGTGATGGCCGGGTTCGGCACCGTGCTGGGACGGTCCGTGCACGACGCCTTCCCGGGCCGGGTCTTGAACACGCACCCGGCGCTCCTGCCCGCCTTCCCGGGCTGGCACGCCGTCGAGGACGCGCTGGCGGCCGGTGTCGTCGAGACGGGGACTACGGTCCATCTCGCCACCCTCGAGATGGACGCGGGCCCCGTGCTCGCCCAGGAGGCGGTCCCGGTCCTCGACGGCGACACCGTCGATTCGCTCCACGAACGGATCAAGACCGTGGAGCGCCGCCTCTACCCGGCGACCATCCGGCGGTTCGTCGCCGGGTTGGCGCGTGACGACGTCGAGGCAGGAAGATCGGGGAGCGAGCGAGAGCGAGAGGTGGAGCGATGAGGGCGCTGGTGTCGGTGTACGACAAGCGGGGGATCGAGGACCTCGCCCGGGGCCTGGTGGATCTGGGCTGGGAGCTCGTTTCCTCGGGCGGGACCTCGGCGGCCCTCGCCGCCGCCGGGGTGCCCCACGTCGAGGTGTCCGAGCTGACCGGGGCGCCCGAGATGCTGGGGGGCCGGGTGAAGACCCTGCACCCAGTCGTCCACGGCGGGATCCTGGCCGACCGGTCGAAGCCCGACCACGTGGCCGACCTCGAGGCACAGGGCATCGGGCCGATCGACCTCGTGGTGTGCAACCTCTACCCGTTCTCGTCGGACCCGTCCATCGAGCTCATCGACGTCGGCGGTCCCACCATGGTGCGGGCTGCCGCCAAGAACCACGCCCACGTCGGCGTCGTGGTGTCCCCGGACGCCTACGGTGACGTGCTCGCCGAGCTCCGGGCCGACGGACGCCTGTCGGACGCCACGCGACGACGGCTCGCCCGCGACGCCTTCGCCCACACCGCTGCCTACGACGCGGCCATCGTGTCATGGTTCGACGCCGTCGACGCGGCGACTCCCGGGGCGGCGCCCGACGCCGCCGTGCTGCCGCCGACGCTCCACCTCACGCTCGAGCGGGCCGGCTCGCTCCGCTACGGCGAGAACCCCCATCAGCACGGCGCCCGTTACCGGTTGGCCGGGCAGGTGTCGTGGTGGGACGGGGTCGTCCAGCACGCCGGCAAGGAGCTTTCCTACCTCAACCTGTTCGACACCGACGCGGCCTGGCGTCTCGTCCACGAGCTCGCCGCCCTGGGCCGTGGCGAGGCCGTGGCGATCATCAAGCACGCCAACCCGTGCGGGGCGGCGCTCGCCGCCGGGCTCGCCGAGGCCTACCAGCGGGCGCTCGACTGCGACCCGACGTCCGCGTTCGGCGGCATCGTCGCCGTCCACGGCCAGGTCACCGACGAGGTCGCCGAGGTGATCGCCGATGGACCCCAGGCCGACGTGATCGTCGCCTCCAGCTACGACGAGGCGGCGCTCGCCCGGCTGTCGGCCAAGCGCAAGGCGACGCGGCTGCTGTCGGCCCCTGCTCCCGAGCCCTCCGGTCGCCAGCTCCGCTCGCTCGGGGGAAGCGTGCTCGTCCAGGACGCCGACCGCTTCCTCGTGCCCCGCTCGCAGTGGGAAGTGGTCACCGCCCGCGCCCCGACCGACGACGAGTGGCGAGACCTCGAGCTCGCCTGGACCCTGTGCGCCCGGACGACGTCGAACGCGATCGTCGTCGCCACCGCCGGCCAGGGCGTCGGTGTGGGTGCCGGCCAGCAGTCGCGAGTGGTCGCCGCCGAGCTCGCCGTCACCAAGGCCGGCGAGCGGGCGCGCGGCGGTGCGGCGGCGAGCGACGCCTTCTTCCCGTTCCCCGACGGGCTCGAGGTGCTTGCCCGGGGTGGCGTGGCCGCCGTCGTGCAGCCCGGCGGTTCGATCCGGGACGCCGAGGTCGTGGCCGCCGCGGACGCCGTCGGGATCGCCATGGTGACGGCCGGGGGCGAGCGCCACTTCCGCCACTGAGCGGCCCGGGCGCGGCACTTCTGGCACGGGGACCGGCGGAGAGACGGGAGGACGACAGCGATGACTGCCACACTGCTCGACGGCGAGGCCTTGGCCGCCCGCGTGCGCGCCGAGGTGACCGACCGGGTCGCCCGGCTGCGCAGCGCAGGCGTCGAGGTCGGATTGGGCACCATCCTGGTGGGAGACGACGCACCGAGCGCGCGCTACGTGGCCATGAAGCACGCCGACTGTGCCGAGGTCGGCATCCGCTCGGTCCACGAGCACCTGCCCGCGGACGTCTCGCAAGCGGAGCTCGAGGCCACCGTGGCCCGCTTCAACGCTGACCCCGCCGTGCACGCCTACCTCGTCCAGCTCCCGCTTCCCGCCGGCCTCGACGAGGAGCGGGTGCTCCTCGCCGTCGACCCGGACAAGGATGTGGACGGCCTCCACCCGGTCAACCTCGGCCGCCTGGTGATGGGCACCCCCGGCACGCTGCCCTGCACGCCGGCGGGCATCGTGGAGCTGCTGCACGCCTACGACGTCCCCGTCGAGGGGCGCCACGTGGTCGTCGTCGGCCGGGGCCTGACGATCGGCCGACCGCTCGCCCTGCTGCTGGCCCTCAAGCGGCCCGGGTGCAATGCGGCGGTCACGGTCGTGCACACCGGGGTGGCCGACCTCGCCCCGATCGTCCGTCAGGGCGACGTGGTGGTGGCCGCCGCGGGCCGGGCAGGCCTCGTCACCCCGGAGATGGTGAAGCCCGGCGCCGCCGTCGTCGGAGCGGGCACCTCGTGGGAGGGCCGGCGCTTGCTCTCGGACGTGGACGAGGTGGTCGCCGAGGTGGCCGGATGGATCACGCCCCGTATCGGCGGGGTCGGCCCGATGACCAGGGCCATGCTCCTGCGCAACGCCGTGCAGGCCGCCGAGCGGGCCCGGTGAGCGGCTCCAGGGCGCCGGACCGGCCCGGCGGGCAGCCGAGGGGCGATCGGCCGTGACGCTCGCCGTCGCGCTCGCCGTCGCCTTTGCCGCCGCGTCCAAGGGCTCGGGCGGGAACCTCACCCTCACCATCGGCTTCGTCGCTCTCGAGGTGATCGGCCTCTGGGGCGTCTTCGCCAAGTCGGGGCGACCGGGGTGGTGGGCCCTCGTGCCGGTCTTCGACCTCTTCGTCCTCTTGCGGGTGGTGGGCCGGCCCTGGTGGCTCGCCGTGCTCTTCTTCGTGCCCGTCGTCGACGTCGTGGTGGCGATCGTCGTGTTCCACGCGCTGGCCAAGTCGTTCGGCAAGGGCGTCGCCTACACCGTCGGGCTGCTCGTGCTCGGCTTCGTCTTCGTGCCCGTGCTGGGATTCGGCTCGGCCGAGTACCTCGGCCCGGGCGGCGCCGCCGCCCTCGACTGAGGTCCCTTCCACCCCGGGCTCTGGCAGGACGCCGGACGCACTAACGTCAGGCCCGCCGCGGGTGCCCGGCTGCGGCACGGGCCCGCCGCCGTCGGCGGGCCGGACCGAGCAGGTCGAGCGGTCAGGTCCGAGCGGGCACGAGCCGGACGAGCGTGAGGAGGCAGGTCGATGGCGATGACGAGCGGGACGTCGGGCCTCGAGACCGACGAGCGACCTTGGGGCCGTTATGCGGTGCTCTCCGACGAGGGCTCGCACAAGGTCAAGCGCATCGAGGTGCTGCCGGGCAAACGGCTGAGCTACCAGCGCCACGCCCGGCGCTCCGAGCACTGGTTCGTCGTCTCGGGCGTGGGGGTGGTCGTGCTCGACGGCGACGAGCGCACCGTCGAGCCCGGGTCGGCGGTCGACGTCCCGGCGGGCACGGCCCACCGCATCGAGAACCGCGGCGGCGTCGTCCTCGTCTTCATCGAGGTGCAGCACGGCCAGTACTTCGGCGAGGACGACATCGTCCGGCTCGAGGACGACTTCGGCCGGGCCGACTGACCGGCCGAAGAGCACGGCCCTGGTCTCCTGCCTGTCCCCGAGCGCGGGCGGGACGCGGTCGGTAGGCTGGTCCGCCCATGACGCGCATCGCCGACCTCCTGGCCAAGGGGCCGACGTACTCCTTCGAGTTCTTCCCGCCGAAGACCGACGCCGAGCAGGCGCGCCTGGTCGCCACCGTGCGCGACCTCGAGCCGCTGGCACCGTCCTTCGTCTCCGTCACCTACCGAGGTGGTGCTGCGTCGCGCCAGCGCACCTTCGACCTTGTCACCGGCATGCTCAAGACGACGACGCTCACCCCTATGGCCCACCTCATCTGCGCTGCCCACACCCGTCTCGAGCTCGCCGACATCCTCGTCGGCTACCGGAAGGCCGGCGTCGAGAACCTGATGGCCCTGGGCGGAGACCCGCCGACCGACCCGGGAGCGGGGGTCGGTGAGCTCCGTCACGCCATCGAGCTCGTCGAGCTCGCCCGGGCCGTCGGCGGTTTCTCGATCGGGGTCGCGGCCCAGCCGGCGGGGCACCCGGACTCGCCGGACCCGACGAGCGACCGCGACCACCTGGCCGCCAAGCTCCGGCTCGCGGACTTCGCCGTGACCCAGTTCTTCTTCGAGGCGGGCGAGTACTGGCAACTCGTCGCCGACCTGGCCGAGCGCGACGTGCGAGCCCCCGTGCTGCCGGGGATCATGCCGGTCACCAACCTCGCCTCCGTTCCGCGCATGGCGACGATGGGGGCGGCCGTGCCGACCTGGATGGTGGAGCGGCTCGAGGCCGCCGACCGGTCCGGTGGGGCCGAGGCGGTCCGGCGCGAGGGGGTGGCCGTCGCCACCGAGCTGTGCCGCGAGCTGCTGGAGGGGGGGGTTCCGGGCCTGCACTTCTACACGCTCAACCAGTCGAGCGCCACGCGCGAGATCTACGCCTCGCTCGGCCTGGGAGCCTGACCGCCTCGCTGGTGCCCGCCGGTTCGCCGGCTCGTAGGGCCTCCGAGTAGCCTCGGCCGCATGGCTGCTACCTCCTCAACCAAGCCCCCCGTCCACGTCACCGTGACCGGAGCTGCCGGCCAGATCGGGTACTCGCTGTTGTTCCGGATCGCCTCCGGGCACCTCCTCGGACCGGACCAGCCGGTCGTCCTCCGCCTGCTCGAGATCGAGCCGGCGATGAAGGCGCTCGAGGGCGTCGTGATGGAGCTTGACGACTGCGCCTTCCCGCTGCTCGCCGACATCGTGGCGACCTCCGACCTGAAGACGGGCTTCGACGGTACGTCGTGGGCGCTCCTCGTCGGTTCGGTGCCGCGCAAGGCGGGGATGGAGCGGGGCGACCTGCTCTCGATCAACGGCGGGATCTTCGGCCCCCAGGGCAAGGCGATCGCCGCCAACGCTGCCTCCGACGTCCGGGTGCTGGTGGTGGGCAACCCGTGCAACACGAACTGCCTGATCGCCCGGGCCAACGCGCCGGACGTCCCGGCCGAGCGCTTCTTCGCCATGACCCGCCTCGACGAGAACCGGGCGAAGACCCAGCTGGCCAAGCGGGCCGGCGTGCCGGTGACCGACGTCACCAGCCTCGCCATATGGGGCAACCACTCCTCGACCCAGTTCCCCGACTACGCGCATGCCCTGATCGGTGGGCGCCCGGTCCCCGAGGTGATCGGTGACGACGGGTGGTTGCAGGGCGAGTTCCTCACGACGGTGCAGAAGCGGGGCGCTGCCATCATCGACGCCCGGGGAGCCTCCTCGGCGGCGTCGGCCGCCAACGCCGCCATCGACTCGGTGGTGAGCATCCGGACGCCGACGCCGGGTGACGACTGGACGTCGCTGGCCGTCGTGTCGCACGGCGAGTACGGGATCCCCGAGGGGCTCCAGTTCGGTTTCCCGGTCAGGGTGTCCGCCGACGGGTCGTGGTCGGTGGTCGAGGGGCTCGAGCACGATGCCTTCGCCGCCGAGCGGGTGCGCCTGACGACCGAGGAGCTCGAGAGCGAGCGTGCCGAAGTGGCGTCGCTCCTCCCCTGAGCGCCCCTTGAGCAAGCGGCCCCCCGGCGGCCGGCGCCGCCGTCGTCGCCGGGAGGGCCCGGTCGGGCTCAGGCCGGGACGGGGAGCTCGAAGCCCAGTCCCTGCAGGAACACCACCTTCTTCGTGAGCGCTCGCTCCCAGGCGGCGACGTCCACCTCCCACCGGGCGCGGTCGCCGTCCTCACAGTCGTGCTCGAGCGCATCGAAGGCGGCGTCCTCGGCGTCGAGGAGCTCGCGGTAGCGCGTGAGCACGTGGTCGTCACAGACTCCGGTCAGGTCCACGTGGGTCCCCTTTCGTGTCGGTGCTCCTCGGCTGACCTTACCGCCTCGGGTCGTCCGTTGCGCTGCGACGCCGGTCGCCGGTCGCCGGTCGCCGGTCGCCGGTCGCCGGTCGCCGGTCGCCGGTCGCCGGTCCGAGGCGCAGGCGACCGCTCCGAGGTGGCCGTGCTCGTGCGCCGTCACGCCGGCAGGAGCTCGATGCGGTTGCCGAAGGGGTCGTCCACGTACCACTGGGGCATGCCGGGGACGTCCTCGGCACGTCGGACGGCGTGGCCGGCGGCCTCGAGGCGGGCCACCAGCGCGTCCAGGCCGGCGACGGTGAGCGCCGGGTGCGCCTTGCGGGCTGGTCGGAAGTCGTCCTCGACGCCCAGATGGAGCCGGACCGAGCCGTTCTCGAACCAGCACCCCCCCCGGGCGGCGAGCTCGGGAGGCTTGGGCACGCGCCCGAGGCTGAGAAGGCCGGCGTAGAAGGCCTCGGCGCGCGCCTCCGCGTCGGTGCCGGGGGGCATGGCCAGCTGCACGTGGTCGAGGGCCTCCACCCGGAAGTCGCCGTCCGCTCGGGCTCCGTCCCCTCCGTCTCCCATCGTCAGCCCTCCTCGCTCGAGCGGTCCCGGCGGTCGCACCTCGGCTGGACCGCTGCCCGCCCGTCAGCCACCGACGGCACTGGACCAGGACGTCACTGGGGGCGTGTGTCCCGGCGGAGCGGGTGGTCCTCGGGCACCTCGACCAGATGGACCCGAATGCCGTCGGGGTCCTCCACCCAGGCCTCGACGAGCCCCCAGGGTTCGAGCACCGGCGGTCGGACGACGACGACCCCCCGCGCCTCGGCCTCGGCGACGGCGGCCGACACGTCGCGCACCTGGAGCCACAGGGCGACTGCTCCTGCCGGCTGGCCGGCATCGTCCGGCCGGGCGTCCACGACCTCCACGAACCCGCCGCCGGCGAAGAAGACCGTCCCGCGTGACGCCCCCGAGCCGAACTCGCGGGCGACGGCGAGGCCGAGACCGTCACGGTAGAAGGCGGTCGAGCGCTCGAGGTCGCGGGGGTGGACGATGGTGCGGCTGCTCAGGACCTCCATGGGTGGAGTGTGCCATGTACGCCCGCCCGCTACCACGACGAGGAGCGGATGGTGGCCCCGGTCCGCCCGGCACGGCCCCCCGGCGGGGGTGCCGGCAGGGCCGGGCCGGTCAGTACGTCGTGGCCGCGGCGACCGTCGCGACGGCCGGCTGGGCGGCAGCCAGCAGCGACTGGCTCGCCACGAGCACCGACAGGTCGCCCCGCACCTTGATCCGCCCCTCGGCCAGGGCGGTCGCGGGGCTCAGCGCTCCGGCGACGAGATCGCGGGCATCGTCGTAGGCGAGCACCACGGTGACGTCGGGACCAGGCTCGTCGTCGGCGGGCCCGCCGGGGCGTGACCACGAGGCCCGCAGCGTGCCGTCCTCGGCCCGAAGGGTCACCACGACGTCCCCGTCGGGGCCACCCCGGACCTCCTCGCGCACGGTGAAGCGCCCGCCGGAGGCCGTGAGCCCAGCGCCCTCACCGAGGGCCGGGAGCTCTGCACGGGCGAGGGCGGCGTCGAAGGCCGCCACCCACTCGCGGGTGAGGAAGCGAGCCACCCCGTCGCTCAGCGGTGTTGCGGGCCGGGGGTCCCTGTCACCTCGACCTCGGGCTGGACTGCCGCCGGCCCGTGCGCCGGCGCGGTGGCCGCGGCTTCGGCGGCGGTCCCCTTGGTCCGGCGGAGGATCTTGCGGCCCAGCCACGCCACCGGGTCGTAGCGGGCGTCCACCACCCGCTCCTTCAGGGGGATGATGGCGTTGTCGGTGATCTTGATGTGCTCGGGGCAGACCTCGGTGCAGCACTTGGTGATGTTGCACTTGTTGAGGCCCTGCTCCTCCTGGAGCAGCTCGCGGCGGTCGGTGGCGTCCAGCGGGTGCATCTCGAGCTCGGCCGACCGCGCGAAGAAGCGCGGCCCGGCGTAGGCCGTCTTGTTCTCTTCGTGGTCACGGATGACGTGACAGACGTCCTGGCACAGGTAGCACTCGATGCACTTGCGGAACTCCTGGCTCCGTTCGACGTCGATCTGCTGCATGCGGTAGCCGCCCGCCGCCACCTCGTCGTCGGTCTTCGGACGCGGGTTGAAGGGCGGGATGCGCTTGGCTACCTCGTAGTTGTACGACACGTCGGTCACCAGGTCGCGCAGCACCGGGAAGGTCTTCATGGGGGCGACGGTGACGACCTCGTCGGGCGGGAGCGTGTCCATGCGGGTCATGCACATGAGCCGGGGCTCGCCGTTGATCTCGGTCGAGCACGAGCCGCACTTGCCTGCCTTGCAGTTCCACCGGCACGCCAGGTCGGGCGCCAGGTCCGCTTGGACGCGGTGGACGACGTCGAGGACGACCTCGCCCTCGACGGCGGGCAGCACGTAGTCGACGAAGTCGCCTCCGGACGCGTCGCCCCGCCACAGCCGCATGGTCACCGTCCGCTCGCCGGCACCGCCGGCACCGCCGGCACCGCCGGCACCGCCGTCGGCGCGGGGGGTGGTGGTGTCGTCGGCCATCAGTGCGCCTCCTCGTCGAACAGGGCTTGGAGCTCGTCCGGCATGACCGGGAGCGGCTCGGGGGTGATGGTGATGGAGCGGATCGACGGTGTGCCCACCGCACCGCCGGACCGGGCGCCGCCGGCCGGCACACGCTGGACGAAGTTGACCTTGCCGAGCTCCGCGTCGGGAGCCGGGTAGTCGTCGCGGGTGTGGCCGCCCCGGCTCTCGGTGCGGTGGATGGCCCCCTGGGTCGTGCACCGCGACACGGTGAGCATCGAGGGCAGGTCGGTCGCCAGGTTCCACCCCGGGTTGTACTGCGGCCCACCGGCGACGGCGACGTTGGCCGCCCGCTCCTCGAGCTCCTCGAGCTTGCCCATCGCCTCCTCGAGCTCCGAACCGGTGCGGATGATCCCCACCAGGCTCTGCATGGTCTCCTGCAGGTCGTGCTGGACGTCGTAGGGGTTCTCGCCCGACTCGCGCTCGAAGGGGGCGGTCGCTGCCCGCACGACTTCCTCCATTGCCGCCCGGTCGACCGAGGCGCTCCCCGAGCGGCCCTCGACGTAGTCAGCCGCGCCCATCCCGGCCCGGCGCCCGAAGACCAGCAGGTCGGAGAGGGAGTTGCCCCCGAGCCGATTGGAGCCGTGCATGCCGCCGGCCACCTCGCCGGCGGCGAAGAGCCCCGGCACGGTGGTGGCCGTCGTGTCGGCGTCGACCCGCACGCCGCCCATGATGTAGTGGCACGTCGGGCCCACCTCCATCGCCTCGACGGTGATGTCGACGCCGGCCAGCTCCTTGAACTGGTGGTACATCGAGGGCAGCCGCCGACGGATGTCCTCGGCCGACCGGCGGGAGGCGATGTCGAGGAACACGCCGCCGTGGGGGCTGCCCCGTCCGGCCTTCACCTCGCTGTTGATGGAGCGGGCCACCTCGTCGCGCGGCAGCAGCTCGGGCGGTCGGCGGCCGGCGGAGTGGTCGGCGTACCACTTGTCCGCCTCCTCCTCCGAGTCGGCCGTCTCGGCGGCGAACATCGGGGGGATGTAGTCGAACATGAACCGTCGCCCCTCGGCATTGCGGAGCACGCCGCCGTCGCCCCGGACACCTTCGGTGACGAGGATCCCGCGGACTGACAGGGGCCAGACCATGCCGGTCGGGTGGAACTGGACGGCCTCCATGTCGATCATGTCGGCCCCAGCCCAGACGGCCATCGCGTGGCCGTCGCCGGTCGACTCCCACGAGTTCGACGTGTACTTCCACGACTTGCCCACCCCACCGGTCGCCAGCACGACGGCCTTGGTGGTGAAGGAGACGAAGCTTCCCGACGGGCGCCAGTAGCCCACCAGGCCGGCCACGGCGCCGCTGTCGTCGTGGAGGAGGCGGAGGACCTTGAGCTCCATGAACACCTCGACCCCGTCGGCCACGGCCTTCTGCTGGAGCGTTCGGATCAGCTCGAGGCCGGTGCGGTCTCCGATATGGGCGAGGCGGGCGTAGCGGTGGCCGCCGAAGTCGCGCTGGAGGATCAGGCCGTCCTTGGTGCGGTCGAAGAGGGCGCCCCACTCCTCCAGCTCGCGGATGCGGTCCGGTGCCTCTTGGGCGTGGAGCTGGGCCATCCGCCAGTTGTTGAGCATCTTGCCGCCGCGCATGGTGTCGCGGAAGTGGACCTGCCAGTTGTCCTCGGGGTAGACGTTGCCGAGGGCGGCAGCAGCACCTCCCTCGGCCATCACCGTGTGGGCCTTGCCCAGCAGGGACTTGCAGACGAGAGCGACGCGGAGCCCGCGGGCCTTGGCCTCGATGGCTGCTCGGAGGCCGGCACCGCCGGCCCCGATGACGACGACGTCGACGTCGTGGGATTCGATCTCAGGCATGGTGGGCGGGGTCCCTCGCGATCAGAAGTGGAAGCCGTAGTCGTGGATGGTGCCACTCGCCACCAGCCGCACGTAGACGTCGGTGAGCGCCACGAAGACCAGGCTCATCCAGGCGAAGACCATGTGGTGGGCGTTGAGCGGGGTGAGCGTCTTCCAGATGCGGTGGCGGATCCGGTGATCGGAGAACTTCTTCAGGCCGCCGCCGCAGATGTGGCGGCAGGCGTGGCAGCTCACCGAGTAGAGCCAGAGCAGACAGGCGTTGACGCACAGGACGGCGGTCCCGACGCTGAAGCCGAGGCCCACGCCCGGCTGGCGGAAGGCCATGACGGCGTCGATGGTCAACAAGACGTTGAAGATGAGGCCCGCGTAGAAGAAGTACCGGTGGACGTTCTGCATGATGAGCGGGAAGCGCGACTCGCCCTTGTAGCTCCCGTGGGCGTCCGCAACGGCGCAGGCGGGAGGCGCCCACCAGAAGGACCGGTAGTAGGCCTTGCGGTAGTAGTAGCAAGTCAGCCGGAACCCGAGCGGGAAGATGAGGATGAGCAGCGCCGGCGAGATCTGCCACCAGGTGATGATGGTGCCGGGATGGCTGCCGGGCACGCAGCTCTCGGTGAGACAGGGCGAGTAGAAGGGCGAGATCAGGTCACGGTGCATCGTCGCACCGACGTAGTAGTCCTTGTTGACGAACGCCGCCCAGGTGGCGTAGGCGACGAACGCCGTCAGCACGGTGACGGTCACCACCGGCTGGATCCACCAGCGGTCCTTGCGCAGGGTCGGGACAGGCGGCCCGCCCCGGACTCCGCCGAGCACGACCGGGGTCGTCGAGACGTCCTCCAAGGTTGTCACTGCAATCCTCCCTGGCTGCTTGGCGGGTCGTGCCCGGCTCACCAGGCGCTCCCGCGGTGCGGCGCGAGCCGACAGGCCCGTGCCGCGTGTCCGGGCCATCTTTCCACCGTCCCGGCCGAGAGGTGCAAACCGGGGTGGAACCGGTGCCACTCTGGCGGCGAACGGCAGGGTGTGGGACACGCGTAGGCTCGCGCCCATGAGCGCCCAGGAGCCCGCCACCCCGACCGCCTCCACGCCTCCGCCGGCGGTCTCCACCCTGGGCGAGCTGCGCGCCTCGGGCTGGCGGCCGGTGCCGGTCGCCGCCGAGCTCCGGCGCAACGCCGCGGCCCGCATCGCCGCAGGCCAGCCGCTTGTCAGCGGTGTCCTTGGTTTCGAGGACAGCGTCCTTCCCCAGCTCGAGAACGCCGTGCTCGCCGGGCACGACGTCATCCTGCTGGGGGAGCGCGGCCAGGCCAAGACGCGCCTCGCCCGATCTCTCGTGGACCTGCTCGACGAGTGGCTTCCCGTCGTCGCCGGCTCGGAGATCCACGACGACCCGACCAACCCGATCTCGCGCTACGCGAAGGACCTCGTCGCCGAGCAGGGCGACGACACGCCGGTGGTGTGGGTGCACCGCAGCGACCGCTACGGCGAGAAGCTCGCCACCCCCGACACCTCCATCGCCGACCTGATCGGCGAGGTGGACCCGATCCGGGTCGCCGAGGGTCGTTATCTGTCGGACGAGCTCACCATCCACTACGGACTGGTCCCCCGGGTCAACCGGGGCATCTTCGTCGTCAACGAGCTTCCGGACCTCGCCGAGCGCATCCAGGTGGGCCTGCTCAACGTGCTCGAGGAGCGCGACGTGCAGATCCGCGGGCACCGGGTCCGCCTCCCGCTCGACATCGTGCTCGTGGCCACCGCCAACCCCGAGGACTACACCAATCGCGGCCGGATCATCACGCCGCTCAAGGACCGTTTCGGCTCCCAGATCCGCACCCACTACCCGCCCGACACCGAGACGGAGCTCGCCATCGCCCGGCAGGAGGCCGACCTTCCCGGTGCGACCGGCGGCACGGCCGGTCCTGCCGAGGACGGGCTGCCGCGGGTCGTCGTCCCCGACTTCATGGCCGAGGTGGTGGCCGAGCTGAGCCAGCTCGCCCGCGAGAGCCCACACCTGAACCAGCGCTCGGGGGTGTCGGTCCGTCTCACGGTCGCCAACTACGAGACCATGGTGGCGAGCGCCCTGCGCCGCTCGTTGCGCACGGGCGAGCCCGACGCCGTGCCGCGGATCTCGGACCTACAGGCTCTCGTCGCCTCGACCCAGGGCAAGGTCGAGGTCGAGACGCTCGAGGAGGGGCGCGAGGACCTGCTCATCGGTCAGCTGGTCTCGGCCGCCGTCGTGACGGTCTTCCGCCGGCGGGTGCGCCTCGCCAACCCCCAGGCGGTGGTCGGCGCCTTCACCGAGGACACGGTCGTCCACGCCGGCGACGACCTGCCCTCGGGCGCCTACCTCGACACCCTCGAGCGCCTACCGGCCCTCGCCGAGCCCGTCCTGGCGCTCGCCGGCGGCCCCGAGGAGCCCGGCGTGGTGGCGAGCGCCTGCGAGCTCGTGCTCGAGGGGCTCCACCTCACCAAGCGCCTCAACAAGGAAGCCGTCGGGCTGCGGGCGACCTACCGGGGACGGGGCTGAGGTCCGCCGTGCCCTCGCAGTTCGAGTACCGGCGGTGGGACGGCACTCAAGAGGGGCTGGTCGACGACACCGACGCGGTCCTCGCCCAGCTGACCGACGACCTGCTGGCCAACGGCGACCTCCACGAGGCACTGCGGCGGATGCTGAACCGGGGATGGCGCACCCCCGACGGCCAGGACGTCCAGGGGCTGCGCGAGCTGCTCGACCGGGTACGCCAGGAGCGCCAGGAGCAGCTGGACCGAGGTGACCTCGGCGGGGCGTTCCGCGAGATCGCCGACGAGCTGGCCAAGGTCATCGGCGAGGAGCGTGAGGGGATCGACGCTCTCCAGGCCGAGGCGCGCTCGTCCGGGGACGAGCGCCGGCGCGAGGTGACTGACGAGGTCGCCGACGAGCGCCGCATGCAGCTCGACCTCCTGCCGCCCGACCTGTCGGGGATGGTCCGCGGGCTCCAGGCGTACGAGTTCGTGTCGTCCGAGGCTCGCCAGCACTTCGAGGACCTCCTCGACCGGCTCCGCCAGGAGGTGACGAGGAGCTACTTCGAACAGGTCTCCGAGGCGCTCGCCAACCCCGACCCCGAGCAGCTCGGCCGTATGCGCGACGCCTTCGACGCCCTCAACCGCATGCTCGAGCAGCGCGAGGCGGGCGAGGAGCTCGACCCGAGCTTCGCGTCGTTCATGGACCGCTTCGGCGACCTCTTCCCGGGCAACCCGGCCACGCTCGACGAGCTCCTCGAGCAGCTCGCCGCCTCCATGGCCGCCGCCCAGGCAATGTGGAACTCGATGTCGCCCGAGCAGCGGGCGCAGCTGCAGGGGCTCGCCGAGTCTCTCCTCGAGGACCTCGACCTGCGCTGGCAGGTCGATCGGCTCGCCAGCAACCTGCAGCGGGCGTTCCCCGCCGCCGGGTGGGACCAGCGTTACCGGTTCAGCGGCGACCAGCCCCTCGGCCTGGGGGACGCTGCCGACGCTGCCGCCCGCCTGCGCGACCTCGACGAGCTCGAGGCGTACCTGCGCTCGGCGACCTCGCCGGCAGCGCTCTCGGAGGTCGACCTCGACAAGGTCGCCCGCCACCTCGGCGAGGACGCTGCCCGCTCCCTCGACCGGCTGGCCCGCCTCACCCGCCGCCTCGCCGACGCCGGCCTGATCGACCAGCGCGAAGGCCGCTTCGAGCTCACGCCCAAGGGGATCCGCCGGATCGGCCAGCAGGCGCTCGCCGACCTCTTCGACCAGCTCGCCAAGGACCGGCTCGGCAGCCACCGGGCGTCGTGGTCAGGTGCCGGTCACGACCGCGAAGAGACCACCAAGCCCTACGAGTTCGGCGACCCGTTCAACCTGGACCTGTCGCGGACGGTCCACAACGCGGTCCGGCGCTCGGGGAGCGGCGTGCCCGTCCGGCTCACGCCGGAGGACTTCGAGGTCGTCGAGACGGAGGCCCTCACCCGGACCGCCACCGTGCTGTTGCTCGACCTCTCGCTGTCGATGCCGATGCGCGACAACTTCGTCCCGGCGAAGAAGATGGCGCTCGCCCTGCACACGTTGATCGCGACCCGCTTCCCGCGCGACTACCTCGGCATCGTCGGGTTCTCGGAGGTGGCTCGCGTCATCGAGCCCGACGACCTGCCCACGGTCAGCTGGGACTACGTCTACGGCACCAACCTCCAGCACGGGCTCATCCTCGCCCGTCGCATGCTGGCCCACCAGCCCGGGACCAAGCAGATCATCCTCGTCACCGACGGCGAGCCGACTGCCCACATCGTCACGGACCCGACGGGCACCGACTTCGACGTCTTCTTCAACTACCCGCCGGTCCCCGAGACCCTCGAGGTGACCCTCGCCGAGGTGCTCCGTTGCACGCGTGCCCGGATCACCATCAACACCTTCCTGCTCGAGCCCGACCACGGCCTGCAAGGCTTCGTCGAGCAGCTGACCCGGATCAACAAGGGCCGGGCCTTTGCCACCACGCCGGGCGAGCTCGGCGACTACGTGCTCGTCGACTTCCTGCGCCAACGCACCACCCGGCGCTCGCGCCGGGCCGGTTGAGCTCGCGCCGGGCCGGTTGAGCTCCGGGACGCGCACGGCGTCACAGGCACCCGAGCGGGTCCCCGGTCGGTGCTGGTACCGGTGGCGCAGCAGCGGGTCGCGATGTTGCGTTGCGTGGAATTCACCTTGCGTTCAGTGGCGCGATGCGGAAAGATGACACCGTTGTAGTTACATCCGTGCGACGTGAGGCCCGGCGGCCGGCGTTGCTCAATGGTGAGGGGAGGCGTACCGGTGGACATCGTGTCGCTGATGTACGGCCACCAAGAGCGCGGTTGGCAGGTGAGGGCGAACTGCATGGGCGTGGACCCTGACCTGTTCTTCCCGGAGCGGGGCTCCTCGACGCGCGAGGCGAAGGAAGTGTGCCGGGGGTGTGTCGTGCGCGAGGACTGTCTTGAGTACGCCCTCGCCAACGGAGAGAAGTTCGGCATCTGGGGGGGGCTCTCGGAGCGCGAACGGCGTCGCCTCCGCCGTCAGCGGGCGCTGCAGCGCCGGGCGGCGGTCACCGCTTCCTAGGCTCCCGACCGTCTGGGGCGCACGGCCCGACCCGGCATCCCCGGGCACCTCAGCCCAGGCCGCGCTCGGCGAGGCGAGCCTCGACGGTCTTCGTCGCCGACAAGTCCAGTTCCGCCCAGCGCCGTGATGGCACGCGGGAGAGGACCGCGTCGGTGACGAGCCCGACCAGCTCCGCCCGGGTGACGACCAGGCCGGCCGCCTCGGCTGCGGTGGCCACTCGGTCGTGGACGACGTCCGGACCGACGTTCGTGGGGTCGATGAGGTTGCAGCTGACCTGTGCCGTGCCTGCCGTGGCCAAGCCGAGCGCCCGGACGCCGGGTCGCCGCAGGGCGGTCGCGATGCGACGCGCCTCGGCGAGCACCTCGTCGGCCGTACGCTTGGTGCCGGGGGCGGGAGCGAGCCAGAGGTTGTAGGCGACGAGCACCCGACGTGCGCCGACCGCGGTGGCGCCGGCTGTCGGATGGGGTGTCGCAGGACCCGTGTCGGGGGCAAGCGTCGAAAAGGCGCCGGCGCGGACCTGCGGCAGGGTGCGCTCGGGCCCGTAGAGGAAGCACGGGAGGGCGAGCGTCGCGCCCGCCCACCGGGCGAACCGGTCCCGCAGCTCGAGCGCACCCACCAGGTCTTCGTCGCCGGCCGCCTCCGCCCGCGGCGGAGGCGGGGAGAGGGGCACGAAGGGGACCACGTCCGCCGCTCCGAGCCGGGGATGGACACCCCGGTGGGCGGTGAGGTCGATCCGCCGGACGGCCTCCGCCACGACGGCCCTGCTGGCGTCCCACATGTCGTCGGCAGAGCCGGCGAGCGTCAGGACCGAACGGTGATGGTCGGGGTCGGTGTGGACGTCGAGGAGCCGATCGCCGGCGGCCGCGGCGATGCGTTCGAGGAGGGCGCGGTCACGTCCTTCGCTGACATTGATCACGCACTCGAGGTGGGCGCGCCCGTCCACGGCGTCGGCCGGACTGGTGACCCCCGGTCGTGGCGCTCAGGCTCGTGCAGCGACGTGGGACAGACGGCGGCGACGGAGGATGCGCCGCCGCTCGCGCTCGGACTTGCCGCCCCACACCCCGTGGTCGACGCGCTCGTCGAGGGCGTACTGGAGGCACTGCTCGGCGACCGGGCAGTCCGCACAGATCCGCTGGGCAACCTGGACGCCGATGCCGTCGCTCGGGAAGAAGATCGCCGGGTCGAGCTCGCGGCACTTGCCTTCGGTCATCCACTCCGTGCCCATGGATCCTCCTCGTACGGACGTCGGGGGGCGGCACTCGACTGCTCGCGCATGCCGCCGGGCAAGCTCCAGTTGGGCCTGACCATTACGTGGCCAGTGTCGCATTCCGAAGACGCCAACGGTGCGAAATGAGCCAGCTTTGATGGAATCCTCACCAAATTCTTATGAGGACCCAGGCCCTTCTTATGAAAGCGCTCCGCCCGGTCGGTCCCCTGCCGGACTTCCGCTCGGGCGACCTTCTCGCTTCTTCCGGTCTCGCGACGCCTCGCCCCGCCACCAGCTGATCGCCACCGCCTCCCGCCGCTCGCGGCCGGCACTGCCGCCACCGCCTCCTGCCGCTCGCGGCCGGCACTGCCGCCACCGCCTCCCGCCGCTCGCGGCCGGCACTGCCGCCACCGGAGGAGCAGGGGCCGGGGTCGGGCTGCGGGTGTCCCCGGCCGGGCGGTGCCCCCCCCGAGCACCCCGCGCCCTCGTCGCGCGCGCCGGTGCACACCCTTCGGGCCGAGGGCCTCCGCTGCGTCCGCTGACGTCGAGGTCGGCGACGCCGTGGTCCCCGTCGAGGGCGCGCCGACCACCAGTCCCTCGGACCCGACCGCCGCCGACCATCCGCCTGTCCCGGTGGCCGCGTGCATCTCGGCCTCGACCGAGGTCCCGCTCACCTGGCCGTCTTCGTCACGCTCGGCGCCAACTCGGCAGGCAGGTAGGCTCGCTTCTGGCCACGATCCAGGAGGAGCCACGGCGATGAGCCCCGTAGGCGAAGAAGCCAGCGCACCCGAAGAGCAGGAGGAGCCCCAGCCCCCGGTCGGCCACGTCCGGGTGGTGTACCTGGGGCCGGTCGCTCCGCACTGGGAGGTCCAGTCCGACTACGGCGACACCGCGCTCATCGACGAGTTCCGCCAGCGGACCCTCGCCCGGCTCGTCCTGTTGCCCCCGCACGACCCGCAGTTCCGGCGCAACCGCGAGCGCGTGGTGCGCGACGCCGAGCGCGAGAACATCGCCCTCGAGTGGGACCTCGGCTTTCCGGTCGAGGTGCCGCCTGCCGGCGAGCTCGACGCCGACGGCGCTCCCGAGGCGGCATCGCCCGGAGCCTGAGGTGGCCCCCGCACTGGGGGAAGTCCGCAGGACGGGCGGGTGCGGGCGACCCGCAACCAGGGTGCGCCTACCGGCTGTAGCCGCGTCTCGGTGCCGTCAGTGATCGGGCTCCGCGCCCCCCGACGGCGGTGGGCCGAGCTCGGGCAGGTCGATGCGCTCGAGCCACAGGCCCGGGGCGTCGACCTCGGCCGGCGTGGGAAGGGTGCGCTCCGAGGTCCACAGCCGGCCGAGCTCCGCTTCGCCGGCGCGCTCGACGACGCCGTCGACGAAGGACCGTCCCCGGTCGACCTGGGCCTGGTCGAGGTCGAGGCCGAAGAGGGACCCGGCCGCCTCCTCGCCCTTGCCGCGCTCGATCCGTCGTCGGTACCAGGCCTCGGCGAGGGCAGCGTGCGCGCCGACAAGGTGGCGGCCCACGCGGTCGGCGACGTGGTCGGCGTAGGCGTCGACCACGACGGCGATGGCGGTCAGTTGGTCGGAGGTGCGCCGGACATCGGGGGTGAGGAGGCTGCCGAGCAGCTCCTCGGGGTTGCCCAGCATCCCCTGCAGCGCGGCGAGGTCCATCCCTTCGACCCCCATGCCGGGCAGGTCGAGCTCGTCGCCCATCGACGACAGGCGCTCCATCAGGCCTCGTTGGGCCGTGCCGGCGGACTCGGCGAAGGCGGTCAGCAAGCGCTCGAGGTGGGCGCGGACGGCGGGCCGGGCCAGCACCGAGTGCGACGCCAGCTCGCGGGCGCACACCCACAACAGGGCCTCCTCCTCGGGGAGGCTCCAGTCGGAGGCGAACGAGGCGACGTTGCCGGGAACGACGAGCAGCTCGTCGTTCACTGGCCACGGAACCGGCAGCACGTACTGGCCAAGTGCCCGCTGGGACAGGTGCCCGACGACCGAGCCGACCTGGAGGCCGAAGAACATCGGGCCCATGACGCCCGCCCACTGGCCGAGCAGGTTGGCGAGCGCGTCACCGGTTGCCCCGGAAGGCTCGACGGCGGACG
The DNA here is from genome assembly GCA_021809995.1 of Actinomycetes bacterium. Lineage (GTDB taxonomy): Bacteria > Actinomycetota > Acidimicrobiia > Acidimicrobiales > RAAP-2 > JAJZJT01. The sequence continues at coordinate 10,605 of JAJZJT010000007.1, read as the reverse complement.
TGTCCGGGACCGCTCCCGGCGGCACGGCAGGGGGCGTCATGGCCGTGAGCACCGGTCGCCACGCGTCGAGGGCGCGCAGTGCCCAGTCGGCTCGGCCCACCGGGACGCTCGACAGGCGCCGCCCGTCGGGGGAGACCGGCATGCCCGTGGCCTCGCTGACGTGCAGCTCGGCAACGCGGGCCAGCTCCTCGACCCGGATGCGCTGGACGGGGTCGACGTTCCCCTCGGGCTCTCCGCCGGTCGCCACCTGGACGGCGAACGCTCGGGTCGTCTCCCACTGGTGCGATCCCTGCGACCCGAGGAGCTTCATCAGGTCGCCGAAGAGCAGCTCGAAGGGGTTCTGTCCTTCACCACCGGGTGGAGGTGTCATACCGGCATGCTATGGCGCAGCGCTGGCTGCCGGTGCCGAGCTGCCGAGGACGACTGTCGTCACGAACGAGGTCGAGCCCCGTTCGACGGTGACCTCGAGCGAGGTGCCTGGTGGGTCGGGGTAGAGGAGCGCCCGCAGCTCGGCCATCGAGTGGACCGCCCTGCCGTCGACGGCGACGATCACGTCGCCGGCCTGCATCCCGGCCCGGGCCGCAGCATCGCCCGGGTCGACCGCGTCGACGCGTACGCCGACGGGCGGTGCTGACGCGCTCCCGGCCGGCGCGGTGAGGTCGCTACCGTCGACGCCGAGCCAGCCGCCACCAACGGTCCCCGAGGCCACCAGCTGCTGGGCGACGCCCGACACGAGCACCGAGGGGAGGAAGACGCCCACGGAGCCGCTCGGTGTCGAGCTGACGGTGTCGAGGATGCCGACCAGCCGGCCGTTGGCGTCGACGAGAGCGCCACCCTGCTCGGAGCCGGTGAGCGGTACCCGCACCACCGTCGACGCGAACGTGGTGGTCGGGCCGTCGACGCCGGCAGGAACACCCGAGGCGACGACGGCGCCGGCGTAGACGGCGGGCCGGGGAACAGCGCTGCCGGAGGCTGGGAACGCGACCGCGAGCGCCACCGAACCGGGGCTGGGGTCGGAGGCGTCGACGGCCACTGCCGGCAGCTGGTTGGCGACGCGCAGCACGGCGATCCCGGACGTTCGGTCGATCCCCACCAGCCGGGCCGGCTCGCGGGTGCCACCGGCCTCTTCGGCGACGACCGACGTGGCCCTGCGGAGCAGGCTGGCGGTGGTGGCGACGATCCCACCCGGTTCGACGACCACCCCTGTGCCGAGGACCGTCCCGCCGGCCCGGTGGACCACCAGCGCCACGAGGGAGGGACGGACCTGGTGCTCAACTCTGCTCACCACGGCCGGGCCGGGTCCGGGCGTCCCCGGTACGGTGGTCGCCGGCACGGAGCCGGCCGCGGAGCTCGACGCGGTGGCGACTGCCCGGTGCGCGACGAGGCTCGGGTCGGCGCCCGAGGAGGCAAGGGCCAGGCCGGTGGCCAGCAGGACACCTGCTGCGACGGCGACTGTCCCGACGACCCACGGGGGCGCGGGCTTGCGTGGTGCACGCGGACGTGTGGTCGGCCGCACAGGACCACGTCTCGTGCTCCCGTCGCTGCTCCCAGGCCGGAGGGCCGAACCGAGCTCGGAGGGGTGGCGCCACAGGCGGTCCTCCGGGGAGACCCAGCCTTTGAACGCGCCGAGATCGACGTCGTCGTAGGGATCGCCGCCGAGCCCCTCGAGGTCGCCGCCGTAGGGATCGCCGCCGTAGGGATCGCCGCCGTAGGGATCGCCGCCGTAGGGATCGCCGCCGTAGGGATCGCCGCCGTAGGGATCGCCGCCGAGCCCCTCGAGGTCGCCGCCGTAGGGATCGCCGCCGTAGGGATCGCCGCCGAGCCCCTCGAGGTTGCCGCCGCAGTCAGTGCCCGCGGTCTCGTCGTCGACGCCGGCAGGCCCGGTGGCCTCCGGCTCGGAGAGCTCGGAGAGGTCGTCTGCAGCGGCCGGCTCGGGGCCGGCGCCGGCTCCCGCATCACCGTCGGCGCCGCGACGCTCGTTCCCCTCGTCCCCGGGACCGTGCCCGTAGCGCGCTCCGTCGTCGCCGTCCACTCCGCGAAGGCTACTGACGCAGCGGTCGGCTGCGCGGTCGCCGTGGCGGCTGGCAGCCGGGCCGACGCGGGACGTCCCGCGCCCTACGATGTCGCGGTGGCGCGAGACCTCGCAATCGATCTCGGCACGGCCAACACGCTCGTCTACGCCCGAGGTCGAGGGATCGTGCTCAACCAGCCGACGGTCATCGCCCTCAACACGCGCTCCCACGAGGTCCTCGCCGTCGGCGACGAGGCGTGGCAGATGATCGGGCGCACGCCCGGGTACATCGTGGCCGTCCGACCCTTGCGCGAGGGGGCCATCACCGACTTCGACATCACCGAACGGATGATCCGCCTGTTGCTGCGACGGGCCGGCGTGACCAAGCTCGGGCGCACTCGCGTCCTCATCTGCGTGCCGTCGGCGATCACCTCGGTCGAGCGCCGTGCCGTGCGCGAGGCGGCCCGGCGGGCGGGCGCAGCCTCGGCGCACCTCATCGAACAGCCGATGGCCGCGGCCATCGGTGCGGGACTGCCCGTGCAGGAGCCAGTGGGGAGCATGGTGGTCGACGTGGGTGGCGGCACCACCGAGACGGCCGTCATCTCGTTGGGCGGCCTGGTGGCGTCACGCGCCGTGCGGTGTGGCGGCTTCGACATGGACGCGGCCATCCAGGCCTACGTGCGGGCCGAGCACGGCATCGCCATCGGTGAGCGCACGGGCGAGGAGCTCAAGCTGGCCATCGGATCGGCCCTTCCCTACGCCAACGAGGTCAAGGCCGAGGTGCGGGGGAGGGTCGTGGCTACCGGCATGCCCAAGACCGTCGTCCTCGCCCCGGCCGAGGTGCGGGTGGCGATCAAGGAGCAGGTCGACCTTATCGTCGCGACTGCCATCGACTGCCTGGCCAGCGCCCCACCCGAGCTCGCCCACGACATCATCACCCAGGGCATCCACCTGGTCGGCGGCGGCGCCATGCTGCGGGGGCTGGCCAACCGCCTGGCCGACGAGACCGAAGTAGCGGTCCACCTGGTCGCTACCCCGCTCGAGTGCGTGGTGAACGGGGCCGGGATGTGCCTCGCCACCCTCGACCGTCACCGCCCCGCCTTCGCTGCGACGAGCGCCTGAGGCCGGCGGGTGCACAACCCGTCCGCTCCTAGGCGGGGTCGATGCCGAGGAGGTCCTCGGCGACCTGGCGGACCTGCCAGTCGCGATCGGTGAGACAGCGCCGGAGGCCGTCGTCGGCAGCAGGGTCGTCGAACGCGGCGAGGGCCGCTGCGGCCCGTCGCCGGACGGCCGGCCGGTCGTCGAGCGCGGCGAGGACGGCAGGTAGACCGCGCTCGTCCCCGATCGCCCCGAGCGCGGCGACGGCCGCCTCGCGGCAGAGCGGGTCTTCGTGGCCGGCGGCGACCCGTGCCAAGGCGTCGACGTCGGCGTTGGAACCCTGCTCGCCGAGCGCCCACGCCGCCATCTCCACGACGAGGGGCTCGGGGTCGTCGAGGACCGCCGCAAGCCCGACGCCGGGACGGGTGGCGGCGAGCTCGCACGCACGGCGGCGCACCCCCCAGTCGGGGTCGCCGAGCGCGGCCACGAGGGCGCCATCGTCGAGGGCGCCGAGCCGGGCGAGCGCCCCGAGCGCGCTGGCCCGTACGACAGCCGATGGATTGCCGATCCCTGCCCGCGCCGCAGCCTCGTCGCCGAGGTGGCCGGCGAGCACCACCGCCCACCGGCGCGTCGGCTCGTCCGGACCGGCGTGCCCCTCCGAGGTGCTGTCGGGCTCGCCGGTGACGCCGTCATCGGCCTGTTCCGTGCCAGGCTGGCGGGGCGCCGGCGCCGCCCCGGGACCGGCCGGGCCGGAGGCGCCCGACGAACGAGGAGCACGCACCCCACCACTATGACCGCTGCTGACGACGGGACGACGGCCTCCGGTAGCCCGCTGGCCGGGCAGACGGGGGAGCCGGGCCCTCCCGGCATCGTCGGAGAGGACGGTCCGGTTGCCGGCCCCGGGGGACCAGGGCGGGGCCGCAGGCGAGGTCGCCGGCGCGTCCACTGGGGCTGGATCGTCTTCGTCGCGCTCGCCGTCGCCGTCGCCGTCGCCTCGCGGGTCAACCTCGACTACTACGCACTCCAGCCGGGCACGGCCCAGTCCGTCCAGCAGTTCATCACCGTCCCCGCCGACAAGGCGCGCCCGGTCTCCCACCCGGTGCTCCTCACCGACGTAGAGATCGCTCGTGTCACCGCGCTCTCCTACCTCTACTTCAAGCTTCAGGGCGACACCTCGCTCGACCGGGTCGATACGGTGACCGGCGGCACGCCGCCCTCCGAGTTCGGCGCGCAGGGCGTGCTCGAGATGTCCCAGGCAGAGCAGTCCGCCGAGGTCGCCGCGCTTCGCCGGCTCGGGTACTCGGTGCCGTCGCGTGCCGCCGGCGCTGTCGTGTTCGCCACCTACCCGGGCACGCCGGCGTGGGGAGTGCTCAAGGTGGGCGACGTCATCACGGCTGTCGACGGCGCGCCGACGACGTCGGCCGCGGGTCTCGTCGATGTCGTCAGTCGCTACCACTCTGGCCAGCGGATCGTCCTCTCCGTCGAGAAAGGCGGCACCGGCCCGGCGCGACCCGTCGCCATCACCCTGCACAGCACCCTCGTCGACCTCGGCTTCGGGGTGCGCCACCGCGAAGACCTCGGCGTCCAGGTGGAGGACCAGGTCGACTACACCCTGCCGCTCAAGGTGTCGATCGATGTCGCCAACATCGGCGGGCCATCGGCCGGCCTGGCGATGACCCTCGGGGTGATCGACGGGCTGACAGGAGGGGACCTCACCGGCGGCAAGACGGTCGCCGCCACGGGGACGATGTCGGCATCCGGCGTCGTCGGTGACGTCGGCGGCGTGGCCCAGAAGACGGTCGCCGTCGAGCGCGCCGGAGCGACGATCTTCTTCGTGCCGAAGCAGGAGTACAAGGTTGCCCTGTCGAAGGCGACGAAGTCGTTGCACGTCTACGCCGTCAGGAGCCTCGACCAGGCGCTTTCGATCCTGGCCGCTCACGGGGGCTCGGTCCCCCCGCTTCCTGCACCCCGGGCTGCCAGCGCGGCGTCGCCCGCCTCCTGAGCGCGCTCGCTCCGGTACTGGCTGGTCCGCGGAGGACGACGGGGATGCCCGGACGGCTGAGTGCCCCGTCGTAGGCTTCCCCCATGCCCGAGGATCGCCGGCTCTCCATTACCTCGCAGGCGCACGTCAGTCCCGACGACGTAGCGCGACACACCTTCGCAACGGTCCGACGCGGCTTCGACCCCACCGAGGTCCGGGACTTCCTCGAGTCGGTCGCCGAGGCCATGCGGGCCCTTCGTGAGCTCGAGGACGACCTGCGGCGACAGGTCTCCGAGGCCGAGGAACGTGCCGCCCACCCGGTGCTCGACGAGGAGACGCTGACGTCGGCGCTCGGCACCGAGACGGCTCGGGTGCTGCGCACGGCGCACGAGGCGGCCCACGACATGATCGCCAACGCAGAGGCCGAGGCCGAGAGGCTGCGCTCGAGCACTCGAGACGCCGTCGCCGAGCTCGAGGCTCGCACCGAGGCGACCCTGTCCGCCCGCACGGCCGAGGCCGAGGCCGCCCTCGCCGCGCTCCGGCACCGGGCGGAGGCGGACGCAGCCGACGCGCTCGCCGCGGCGCGCTCCGAGGCCGAGGAGCTCCTCGAGCAGACCCGTACCGAGTGCCGCCAGATGGTCGAGGAGGCACGGGCCCTGCGTGCCCGGGTGCTCGCCGACCTGGCGCGGCGGCGCAAGGCGTTCCACGCCCAGATCGAGCAGCTTCGGGCGGGCAGGGAACGGCTCGCCGAGACCGTGCGCGACGTCCGCCACTCGATCGACTCGATCGCCGAGGAGATCTTCCGGGCGGAAGATGAGGCTCGGCTCGCCGCCGAAGCGGCCGGACGCGAGGCGGCGGCCAGAGCTGACGAGCTCGAGCCGCCCGACGAGCACGAGCCGCGCGAGCCGTCAGGGCACGGAGGAGCTTCCGGGACGCAACCGGGCTTGGCGGAGGTCGCAGAGGTCGCAGAGGTCGCAGAGGTCGCAGAGGTCGCAGAGGTCGCAGAGGTCGCAGAGGTCGCAGAGGTCGCAGAGGCGGAGCCCAGGGAGGAGGAGCCGACCGGGATCGCCGCTCCGCCCCCGGCTCTTCCCAGCGAGCCGCTTCCGACGGCCTCCACCGAGCAGCGGGACGACGCGCCCACCGGCGAGCTGACTGCCGGGGCACGAACGACTGGGAGCTTTGCCGCGTCGTCTGAAGAGACCGAGGCGACGGACGGCGAGGAGGCCACCGGCGCAAGCCCGCCGGAACCGCCGCGTGGGCGGGACCGCCCCGCCCGCGCTGCCTCGGTGCCTTCGGCTGAGGCCGTCTTCGCCAAGATCCGTGCTGCCCGCGAAGCCGTGGACGCCGCGAGTCCGTCCGAGGCCGGTCTCGACGAGGTGCCCGCAGGCGGGGCCATCGCCGACGAGACGGCCCCCGACGGATCGGATGCCGACGGATCGGATGCCGACGGATCGGATGCCGACGCGAGGCTCGAGGGCGACGCCGACGGGCCGCCCGACCCGACGCCACCCCTCGTGCTCCGGCGCGACGAGCTCCTCGCTCCCGTCGTCACTGCGCTGTCCCGGCGCCTGAAGCGGCTCCTGCAGGACGAGCAGAACGACCTGCTCGACCGGCTGCGGTCGGCGGGGTCGCAGTGGTCCCCCGATCTCCTGCCCAACGCGGGCGAGTCCGGCGGGAAGGTCGCCGCGGCGTCGCTCGATCATCTCCGCACCGCCGCCGAACACGGCGCGTCGCTGGTGGAGGGGGCGGGACGGCCCGACGTCGTGGACGGGCACCTCGACCAGGTGGCCGAGGACCTCGAGCGCGCCATCATCGGTCCGCTGCGCCGTCGGCTCGAGGGCGAGCCGGTGTTCGAGCCAGGGGACGAGCGCGGTGCCGCCGAGCACGTCGGTGCGGCTTTCCGCGTCTGGAAGGGCGGGCGCGTCGAAGACCTGGCGACCGACCACCTGCTCACCGCGTTCGCGTTGGGAACGCGGGCAGCGCTGGCCACGCGTTCCGGAGCGCAGGCCCTCTGGCTTGCCGTCCCCGGCACCGACGGGCCGCCATGTCCCGACTGCGAGGACAATGCGTTGGCGGGCTCGACGCCGGTCGGGGAGGCATTCCCGACCGGCCACCAGGTGCCACCTGCACACCCTGGGTGCCGCTGCCTGCTGGCACCCGTCGACGCCTAGGCTGCAGCCCGTGCGCCCCCCGAGTGATCGGCCTTCGACACCACGCGCCCCGAAGCACCGCCGTCGCAGCAGGGTCATCGTGGCCGTGGTGGTCGCCGCGGTCATCGTGCTTCTGGCGTTCCTCCGGACGTTCGCGATCTTCTACACGGACGCTCTGTGGTTCTCGTCGGTCGGGCTCCGCTCGGAGTGGCGCAGCCTCTTCGAGGTCAAGGCCGGCCTCGCTCTCACGTTCGCCGTGGTCTTCGGCTTCTTGCTCTTCGGTAGCCTCACCGTGACCGAGCGGCTCGCCCCCCACGGTCCCGTCTTCGACGCGGAGGACGAGTTCGTCCGCCGCTACCAAGAGGTGGTCGGGCCGCGGTCGCGCTGGCTTCGGTGGGGCGTTGTCGTCGTCGTCTCGATCATCCTCGGCTCGCAGGCCATCGGGCAGTGGCAGAACTGGATCCTCTTCCGCAACGGCGTGCCCTTCGGGGTGAAGGACCCCCAGTGGCACCGGGACGTCGGCTTCTACGTCTTCAAGCTCCCCTTCGAGAACTTCCTCGTCCACTGGCTGCTCGTCTCGCTGGTCGTGGTGCTGGTGATCACCGCGGTTGCCTACTACCTGAACGGGGGAATCCGAGTGCAGGGGCCGCGGCCCCGGGTGCGTCCGGCGGTGAAAGCCCATCTGTCGGTGATCCTGGGGCTCGTGGCGATCGTCAAGGCGGTCGGCTACTACCTCGCTCGCTTCTCGCTTGACCTCTCCCAGAACGGCTTCGTCCAAGGGGCCAGCTACACCGACGTGCATGCCCGGGTGCCCGCCCTCGAGCTGCTCATCCTGGTGTCGCTGGCGTCCGCCGCCCTCCTCATCTACAACCTGCGCCGCCAGGGGTGGGTGCTGCCTATCCTCGGCGTAGGGCTGTGGATGCTCGTCGCCCTGACCGCCGAGACGATCTACCCGGCCATGGTCCAGGCGCTGAAGGTCAACCCCGCCCAGAACACCCTCGAACGGCCTTATATCCAGCGGAACATCGAGGCCACCCGAGCCGCGTACGGTCTCAACGCCGTCCAGGTGAAGTCGTTCGCGGCGACCACGACGCTCACCGCGAACCAGCTCAACGCCAACGCCGACACGCTGTCCAATGTCCGTCTGTGGGACCCGTCCCTCACCCAGCAGACCTATAACAAGCTGCAGGACATCCGCTCCTACTACCAGTTCAACTCGCTGGCAGTCGACCGGTACAAGATCAACGGGGTGGAGACGCCGGCGATCGTTGGCGTGCGTGAGGTCAACAGCCAGGACATCCCGTCACCTTCGTGGGTGAACACCCATCTACAGTTCACCCACGGGTACGGCATGGTCATCTCGCCGGCCAACACGGCTGTCGCCGGCCAGCCCGTCTTCGACATCTCCGACGTACCGCCCATCTCCAGCAACGGCTTGCCGCAGATCACTCAGCCCGCCGTCTACTTCGGCCTCGACAACTCGGGCTATGTGGTCGCCGACACCAAGCAGCCCGAGGTCGACTACCAGTTGAGCAACGGGAACAATGTCGAGACCCACTACTCGGGCACGGGAGGCATCCGCCTCTCGTCCTTCTTCGACCGTCTGATGTTCGCTGTTCGCTTCAGCGACCTGAACCTGGTGATCTCCAACCAGCTGACCGGCAACTCGCGCTTGATGTTCGACCGAGGGGTCCAGGCTCGGGTGGCCAAGGCCGCCCCGTTCCTGAGCCTCGGCTCGAGCCCTTACCCGGTGCTCGTGAACGGGCACATCGACTGGGTGCAGAACGCCTACACCACGACCGACAACTACCCGTACTCGCAGAACGCCAAGACGAGCGCGCTCAACCCTGCGAGCGGGCTCCCGGCCAAGTTCAACTACATCCGCAACTCGGTCAAGGCAGTCGTCAACGCCTACACGGGCAAGATCACGTTCTACGTCATGGACCCGCACGACCCGATCATCCGGACCTACGAGCGGGCCTTCCCCGGCATGTTCACACCGGCGTCCAAGATGAGCCCTCAGCTCCAGGCCCATCTTCGCTACCCGGTCGACCTGTTCACGGTACAGGCGTCCATGTTCGGCAAGTACCACATCACCAACGCCGCCAGCTTCTACAACGCAGCCGATGCGTGGACCCTCTCGCCGTCGCCCGGTGCAGGGTCCCCGTCGCAGGCGCTCGCGACGACACAGACGACCAATGCGCAGGGACAGCTGGTCTCGACGGGGCAGGTCGTGCGGATGCCCCCCCTCTACGAGGAGATCCGGGTGCCCGGCCAGGTGCACCAGTCCTTCGTGCTCCTTGATGCCTTCACTCCCGTCTCGTCCTCGAGCCAGATCCAGACGCTGTCGGGTTTCATGATCGCTGGGTCCGACCCGAAGCACTACGGCCAGCTCGAGGTCTTCGTCACGCCACGAAACCAACCGGTCGACGGACCTTCGATCGTCGCGGCGCGGATCGACGCCACCCCGTCCATCTCGAGCGCGATCAGCCTGCTCAACGCCAACGGCTCGTCGGTGATCCTCGGCAACGTGCTGATGATCCCCGTGGCCAACTCGCTCATCTACGTCCAACCCGTCTATGTGGCCTCGACGCGCAATGCCATCCCCGGCCTCAAGGACGTCATCGCGGTGTACGGCAACCAGATCCAGATGGAGCCGACGCTCGGCGCCGCGCTGAGCAAGGTGTTCGGGGCGGCGGTTTCGACCTCGCCGTCGACCGGAGCGAGCACGGCGTTGTCGCCTCAGATCCAGGCGTACCTGAACGACGCCGCACAAGCCTTCAAGCAGGCACAGATCGACCTGCAGGCCGGCAACCTCGGCGCCTACCAGACTGACGTGAACCAGGCGAGCTCCGACCTGCAGGAGATCCAGGCGCTGACGGGAGGGTCGTCGAAGTCGAGCCCTTCCTCCCCGTCGAGCGGTGCTGCTTCCACGCCGAGTAGGTCTTCGTCCGCTTCGTCCACGAAGGGCACCACGTCGGGTTCGTCGTCGACCACGTCGACGTCGGCGGCATCGCGGGCATCACCGACCTCCGCGTCGAGCGGCACGGCGGCGAACAGTCCGGCGGCTCAGACCAAGTCGGCCTCGAGCACGACCACGACGACGTCCGCCGCCTGACCGCGCGCCAACCACCAACGTCGGGAGCGGCGGTCGGAGTCGTCCAGCCCCCTCGGGCCAGTGTCCGCGCGGAGCTGCTAAACTGTGGGCATCGGCGCGGGGTGGAGCAGTCTGGTAGCTCGTCGGGCTCATAACCCGAAGGTCGGAGGTTCAAATCCTCCCCCCGCCACCAAGGGATTCTCAGAGTCCAGTCGAAAGCCCACGATCTCGTGGGCTTTCGTGCTGTTTCAGTGTATGTCCACGGGGT
>JAJZJT010000192.1 GCA_021809995.1 Actinomycetes bacterium | reverse complement strand
GGACCCGTTCGCCGGGGCGCACTCGGACCTCGTCGCCCACGACTACCTCGGACAGCGCGACCTCGGACTCGGCGCCGTCGCGGATCACCCGGGCGGTGTCGGGTTGGAGGTCCAACAGGGCCTTGACGGCTTGGGAGCTGCGGGTCTTCACGAGCAGCGACAGCCATTCGGAGAAGACGTGGTAGTTGACCACCAGCACCGCCACCGCGAAGAAGGCGGCCGTCGGGAACCCGTGGTAGCGAGCGACCAGGCCCACGACGCCCCCGGCGAGGCCGGCGAAGGCACCGGCTTCGAGCATCACGTGCTGGTTCAAGATGCCCCGGCGCAACGACTGGGCAGCCATGGAGGCGATGTGCGCGGCGAGCCCGAAGACGACGGACAACGCCATCGCCCCCACCACATAGGGGATGGCCCCGGTCGCCGCGCCCGTGGCGTTGGCGGCCAGCGCTGCCCCTCCGATAGCGGCCAGCGCGGCGGTGCCGCCGAGGGCCAGGCCCCGACCTTGGCCTCGCAGCACCAGGTAGCCGGCGCCCAAAAGGAACGCCCCCACGACGACCGGGATGGCGTAGGCGAGGGGATTGGCCAGGTTCACGATCAAGCCGATCGCCACCAGGCTGGCGCCGATGGCGCCGTAGAGGCGCCGACCCTCTTTGACGAGGGCCGCCTCTTCTTCCTCGTAGGGGCGGGTCTTGCGCGGGTCCCAGATGGTGTAGCCGATGTCGCGCAGCGTGGCGACGAGGGTCTCGGGGCGTACCCGGGCCGGGTCGTAGTCGACCAGCGCCTGCTCGTGGGTCAAGCTGACCGCCACCTGGGCCACCCCGTCTTGGCGACCCAAAGCCCGCTCGATGGTCCCGGTGCAGAGCGAGCAGTGCAGCCCGCCGATCTTGGCCCGGAACCTCGCCCCGCCCCCGGGCAGTTCCTCGGCCCAGTACCCGGCGTCCGCCTCGGTCCACGGTTCCCCAGGCAAAGGCTCCTTGGTCGGAGCGCCGGTTGCCATCACGTCACCTCGAAGCCGGCGGCGGTGATACCGGCGCGCACCGCCGCCTCGGTACCTGCCGAGTCCACGACCACGTTGACCCGATTCGTGGCGTGGTCGGCGGAGACCAGACGCACCCCGACCAGCTTGGCGACGGTCCGCTCGATCCGCTCCTCGCACGCCCGGCAATCCATGCCGGTCACGGTCAACACGAGCTCCTCCATGGCATCCACCTCACGTTCGGACAGCCGAACCCAGGGTACGGCTTCCAGTAGCTGGAAGGTCAAGGGGCAGCAGACGGTGCCCCACCATCCGACGCCTTCAGGCGGCGACGAGCAGCACGGTGAACGCTCCGACCAGCATGAACGGCGCCAGAGGGATCTGCTCGGAGGGAGAGAACCGGCCGGTGATCATCCGACCCAGCAGGTAGAGGGCTGCGAGCACGAAGCCGAGCGTCACGCCTGCGGCCAGCGCCTCCCAGCCGAACCATCCGAGCACCAAGCCGAGCAGCGCAGCCAGCTTGCAGTCGCCGAACCCAAGACCGGCGGTGACCAGCGCGAGCAGGCTGTAGCCGGCGAAGGCCGCAGCTCCACCGCTCAGCGCTCCGACGAGCTCGCTCGGCCGGTGGTCGACGATCCCGGCCACGACGAGCAGCACAAGGACGACGACGAGGGTCGGGGCGAGGACCGCGTCGGGCAGTCGGCGCGTGGTCGCGTCGATGGCGACGAGAACGATGCCCGCAGCCGCCACCACCCCGAGTGCTGCGAGAACGAGCAGCGGATGGACTCGCAGCGCCAGCAGACCGAGCACGCCGGCGCTCACGACCTCGATGACTGCCGGAGGCGCTCCGACCCGCCGCCGACAGGACGGGCATCTTCCCGAAAGCGCGACCGGGCCGACGATGCCGAGGTCACCAGACGCGAGGACCAGGCGCGAGCAATGGGGGCAGTGACGGCGGGCTGGGTCGCCACGAGGTAGCCGATTGGCGAAGATGGCGGTGCGGAGCCAGGGCCCGACAAGCAGACCGACCGTCACGGCGACAGTGACGGTGACGATCGTCACGACCGGTCCGTGGACTTGATGGTGGCCCGGGGGCCGGAAGGGTCGAAGTCGGGCATGCCGACGAAGGTGGTTTGCCGCCATAGTTCGGTCAACGGGCCCGCTGCGGCCAGCGTGCAGGCGGCAGCGAGCACGAGCGCGCGATGGACCCGGACCGCCAACACGCCGAGCGGGCCGGCGTCGGCAAGCTCGGCCGGTGCAGCGGGCGGGGCGACCCGCGCCCGGCAGGCCGGGCACCTGCCCCACAGCGCCGCCGGGATCACAGCGAGGGGACGCCGCCACACATGACACGGTGCCGAGCAGCGCGGGCAGCGGCCTCGGGCAGGATCGCATCGCGGCCGCAGGTTCGCCACGATGGCGGATCGAAGCGCCGGGCCGGAGGCGAACCCGACCCCGGCCGCCGAGGCGACGGCGACGGCGGTCACGGCGACGAGTGCTTCTCGGTCGCCGCGGTCACGCCCGGTCAGTGACGGGTCGCGGGAAGGCGGGCGATGGTGGCCGGCCGGGCCGAGAACAGCTCGTGCACCAGGTGCTCGGTCGTCTCTTCGGGATCGAGGTCGAGCTCGGCGAGCCGTCCCTGGAGGAGCCGCCAGGTGCGCTGGGCGGCGTCGCGCCGATCCAGGTCGGCCTGGAGGGCGATGAGCCGGCGGTAGGCCTCCTCGCAGATCGGGTCGAGCTCGATGGTGCGCTCCAACACCCCGAGCGCCCGCTCGGGGTGCTCTTTGGCGTAGAGCTCGGCGAGGCGGAGGTGGGCGTCGATGGCCCGGCGGTGCAGGTCCTCGCGTACCGGCTCGACCCAGATGGCGTCGAGGGCGGGGCAGAAGTCGCCGCCATAGGCGCCGGTCGCGCGTTGGAGGGCATCGGTCACCTGGGCGGGCGCATCTGCGTGGGCCGCGTCGCCGAGCGCGGTCTCGAAGCGCCACAGGTCGACCTCGAGCACGGCGGGGTCGGGGCGGTACAGGTCGCCTGACTTGGCGAGGATCTCGACGCCGTCCTTGCCCGGTCCGTGCAGCCGGGAGCGCAGGTTCCCGAGCGCGGTCCAGAACCGCTCCCGACCCCGACGGGGATCGGCGTCGGGCCACAGGGCGTCGGTGGCGGCCTCGGCGCTCGCCCCGTCGGGGTGCAGCGCGTACCACGCCAGCAGCTCGTAGGCGCTGGCTCGCAGGCCACTCGTGATCTCCTCGCCCCACGCCTCCACCCATGCGGGGCCGAGCAGGCGCGCGCGGATCACTCCCCGCCGGGGCTCTCGGTCGACGGCACCTGCCGGCCAGTCGGGCTCGGCCGGCGGGGGCATCGCCCCAGGGGTTACGACGGGATCGGCGCCATCTGCGTCGTCCAGGTTCGCCTGCCCGGGGTGCACAGGCAGCACGGGCTGTTCGGGCTCGGTGTCGTTGTGGACGGCGGCGACGGGTGCGAGGAGGTCGGCTGCGGTCCCGGGATCGAGTCTGAACGCGGTGGCGCCGGCCAGCAACCCGGCGAGCTCGTCAGGCGAAGCGTGCCGGATCCTGCCGTCGCCTCCGACGACGAGGCAGGGCTCGCCGGAGCCGGGTGAGGTCGCGCGGTCGTCTTCGGGGCCGAGTTGGAGGGCGGCGAAGCCCAGTCGCGTGGCCGTCGCGAGGAAAGCGGACCACCGGGCCACGGCGGCGACGGGGACGTCGCCCACGACGGCGAGCTGGAGCGGGAAGGGGTCCTCGGGGGAGCAGCGCCGGTAGCCGGCGGCGTCATCGACCTCGGCATCTTCCAACCGTCGGGTGCGCCCGATCGCTGCTGCTTCCAACCGGGCGAGCAGCGGCTCGACGCCGTCGTGGTGGCGCACGCTCGGCAGGTCGACCCCGGGGAGCAGCCGTCCCCCCAGCTCGGCGGGGACGAGGATCTCGGCCGCGTACGGGCCGTCGCGGGTGACGAGCGCCGCGAGCCAGGCCCGAAGCGCCCCTTGTGCGCCGGGGCCGGAGAGTCGAAGACCGGGCCAGTTCCCGAGCGCCAGGCGCACCACCTGTCCGTCGCGGTGGGCGACGTCGATGAGGTCGGGGCGGATGATCGCCTCGTCCTCGGGCACCACACTCAGCGGTGACGGGGTCGGCGGGGTCGAGGCGCCAAGGTCACGGTCGTCGTCCTGGCGTCTGGCTCCGAGCGTGGTCAAGAGGTCGTGCAGTCCTTGCGGACGGTCGGGTGCGCCGAGGCGGACGCCGGGGCGGGGCGGGCCCGGGCGGTAGGCACGGCGGCGGCGCAACCGTTGCGCCGCCAGCGCCGAGAGCACCCCGGTCGCGAAGGACCCGGCGATCACCGCCCCAGACGCCAGCTGCACGGGTCCCTCGATCGGGCGCGCGCCGACGGGCGACGGTGCTGCCCGGTGGGCGTCTCGTGGCCCGACCGTCGTTGCCGGCGCCGTGGGTGGTGGGCTCGTCGGGGCCGGAGCGGTCGGGGATGGGGACCGCTGCGGTGTCGCCGTGGCTGGCTGTGCTGTCGCCGGTTGGGCGGTGGTGGGCGGGGGCAGGAGGAGGGTCCAGCCGGGGTCGATCCAGTGCGGGTCGGTGAGGGCGACCCCACCGGGCTGCAGGCGGCCTTCGTTGAGCTGGTAGATCTGTGACCAATCGAGCGGGTCGCCGAGCTCTCGCTCGGCGATGCCCCACAAGGTGTCGCCGCGCTGGACGACGTAGGTGCGGGTCGCGCCCGCCGCCGGTCCAGGGGCTGGCGTGCTCGGCGGCGCACTGCCCGTTGGCGCTGGGTCGGCCACAGGTGGCGACGTGGGCGGCGCTTGGGGTGCGGCCGGCCGACTGTCGCCGGTGAGGACGAAGGCGGCCACCGGGCGGCGCAGCGCCACGAGACCACTGCCCGGCGAGCCGGCCGGCTGGCTGGGGGCGGGCCGGGGTGCGAGGGCGAGAGCGGCGACCACGACCGCGGCGACGAGGCGGCCGGTGAGGGGCTGGAAGACACCGGCGACCGGGAGGCGCCGGACCCGCCGTCCGGAAAGCGCGGCGGGGATCTCGGCGGCGACCGAGGCGAGGAGGACGGCCCAGGTGAGCCACACCACGACCGCCAGCGCGTCGATAAGGGCGCGAGCAGGGATGCCGTGGCGGTCGAGGGCGTGGCCGATCTGGGCTGCGGTGGGCACGTGGTGTGGGAGGGGCCAGCCGATGTAGTGCCACAGCGCCCAGGGGATGCCGGCCACGAGGGCGACGAGGAGGACGAGCGCCCCGATGCCTTTGGCGAGGTGTGCGATCCGGGTCATCAGGGGCCTTGCTCTGCCGTGGCGCTGCCAGCTCCGCTGACGGTGAGCTGGTCGACGCCCACGACCGAGAGGATCTGGGTGGGCTGGGTGATGGTCACGGTGACATCGACCGTCTCGCCGGTGACCGTGACGGTGCCGTGCTCGCCGGCTGCGGCAAGAAAGCCCTGGGCGTCGGCCACGGCCTGGGCGGCGTCGAGGGTGATCTGGCCGCTTTGGCGGTAGAGGGGGATGTCGATGGCCTGGGCGCCGGCGCGCGCTGCGGCCTGGGCGTCGTCGATGGCCCGTACCTTGGCCGACAGGGCGAGGCCACCGTCGAACACGAGGCCGGCCATGGCGAGGAGCGCCAGGGTGAAGATGACGACGAAGGCGGTGACCATCCCGTCCTCCTCGCCGAGCCGGGTGCGCAGCCGGTGCATGGTCATGGGATCGAGCGGTAGGTGTCGATCACCGACGTGGCACTCGACGCGACCTGCTCGGAGGCGGGCAGGCGAAGCCCGGTCAGGTCGCTGAGCGCGACGGCGCAGGTGACCGTCACGGTGACCGACCCGCCCGGGGCGAAGCGGGCGGTGTTCGTCG
>JAJZJT010000191.1 GCA_021809995.1 Actinomycetes bacterium | reverse complement strand
CCGATCGCGGCGTCGAGCAGTCGGGGCTGGACCGGCCGGCCGCGGGCGCCCGCCAGCAGCGCCTCGAGCTCGGCCGAACCGGCCGGGCCGTCGTCCTCGGTGCTGTCGGCTCGGCCGGCTCCAGGCTCCGGCGCACGGCGAGGAGCACGGGCGACGTCGCCTTCGGCCAGGCCGTCGAGGCCGAGGGCGCGCCCGAGACCGACGATCGCCTCGACGACGGCCGGCGCGCCCTGGGGACCGGCGAGCGCGGCGAACAGGGCCTGGTCGACCTTGAGGGCGTCGACGACCACCCGGTTCAGGGCGGCGAGGGACGAGAAGCCCGTCCCGAAGTCGTCGACGGCGACCCGGACCCCGAGCGCCTTGGCGGCGGCGAGGTTGCGCACGTGCTCCGGGTCGGCCCGGGCCAGCGTCGCCTCGGCGACCTCGAGGACCAGCAGCTCCGGAGGCAGCTCCGAGCCGGCGAGCGCGTCGCGGACGTCCTCGGCGAGGGTGGGGCTCGCCAGCTGGCGCGCCGAGACGTTGACCGACATGGAGGCGGTGATGCCCCTGGCCTGCAGCTCCGAGGCCTGCCGGCACGCCTCGGTCAGCGTCCACCGCCCCACCTCGACGATGCGGCCCGAGCGCTCGAGCGCCGGCACGAAGCGGGCGGGTGGGAGGACCTCGCCGCCGGGCCGGCGCCAGTGCAGGAGCGCCTCGACGCCGCAGGTCGTCGCCGTGTCGACGGACAACACCGGCAGGTAGCCGAGGAAGAGGTCCTCGCCGGGGGTCGCCGATGCCAGGTCCGTCTCGAGCCGGAGCAGTTCGGTCGCCTCCGCGTGCATCCGGGGCTGGAAGCGGACGGTCCGGTCCTTGCCGAGCGCCTTGGCCCGGTACAGGGCGGTGTCGGCGTCCCGGAGCAGTTCGGCGGCACCGGGCCTCGTGCCGACGGCGACGCCGATGCTCGCCGTGACGGTGAGCGCGGCGGTGCCCTCGTCGACCACGACGGGGTTCCGCAGCGTGGCGTGGAGCCGCTCGGCCAGCTCGAAGGGCTCCTGCCCGCTGTCCAGCCCACCGGCCAGCACGACGAACTCGTCCCCGCCCAGGCGGCCGACGGTGTCCTGGCCGCGTACGACCTGGGCGAACCGCTGGGCGACGGACCGGAGGAGGACATCGCCCGCCTCGTGGCCGAGGCTGTCGTTGATGGCCTTGAAGTCGTCGAGGTCGACGAACAGGGCGGCGACACGTCGACCGTCGCGCCCCGCCGAGGCGAGGAGCCGGTCGGCCCGGTCGAGGATGAGGGCGCGGTTGGGGAGCCCCGTCAGCGGGTCGTGGAGGGCCTCATGGGCCAGGCGGTCCTCGGCTTCGTGCCGCTCGGTCACGTCGCGGAGGTTGGCGACGTAGCCCTGCACCGCCGGGTTCTCGCGGAGGTCGGCCACGACGGCCTCGACCCAGCGGGTTGCACCGTCGGCGCGGGCCATGCGGAAGTGGAGGGTGTCGGTGACCACGTGACCGGTGGACCGCTGATCGAGGGCGGACTGGACCGAGTCGAGGTCCTCCGGCAAGAGGAAGTCCGACGACGGCCTGCCGACCACCTCGTCGGCGGTGACGCCGAGCAGCGAGGCGACGGAGGGGCTGGCGTAGGTGACGACGGCGTCGGCGTCGAGGACGACGGTGGTGTCGCTCGAATGCTGGACGAGCGAGCGGAAGCGCTCCTCGCTCGCCGCCACGGCCGCCTCGGCCCGTTCCGTCTCCTCCACCATGGCCCCGGACATCCGGATGACGAAGAGGACGACGAAGGTCTCCATGGCGGCGAGCGCCTGCGCCTGGCGATCGGCGAGGAGCGACGGGGCGATCCCCTGGCTGACGAGCACCTGGCCCACGGCCACGGCCACCAGGGTGGCCAGTGCCGTCACCGACCAGGTGCGTGCGCCGTCGAGCGAGAAGTTCTCGAGCGCCACCACGGCGAAGCCGACCAGCAGGATCGAGCCCCACCCCGTCAGGTAGAGCACCGTGGCAGTGCACGCCACGTGCATGACGATCCGGAGCCGGAGCGCGACCTCGCTCGGCCGCCGCCTCGACCAGACGTCCACGGCGCCTCCCACCAGCGGGATGACGGCGAAGACGAGGAGCCACGCCCACAGGGGCTCGCGGGCGATGAGCCCGAAGTGCCGGCAGGCGAGGATGACGACGAGCGCGGCTGGGCCGATGAGGTAGGCGAAGAGGCGCGGTGTCGGCCGCCACCGTGGCCGCTCGCCCCGCCCCGGCTGGTTCACCGTGCCTTCTGGTCGCGCCTGAGCGCGCCCCGCCCCGCCCCTCGTCATGCCCCTTCTATCGGCACCGAGCCGACCGCTCTGGAGCGGGCGCTCGCCGCCGTCGCGGCGTGGACGCTGGTGGGCGTCGCCGCCGTGACGGCCCTCGGCGCGTGGCTCGTCGCCTACGGCGGCGGGCGTGCCGCGGCGGTCCTCGCTGCCGTCCTCGTCTACCGGGCGGTCAGCTTCTGGCTCGCCCTGCCGATCGGGTGGGCGGCGTGGGCCGTCCTCGCCGCGAAGGCTCGGCGCGCCCTGCAGCTCACCGGTACCTCCCCGGCCGGTACCTCCCCGGCCGGCATCTCCCCGGCCGGTACCTCCCCGGCCGGCACCTCCCCGGCCGGCACCTCCCCGGCCGGTACCTCCCCGGCCGGTACCTCCCCGGCCGTGCCGGTGCCAGCGGCGTCACCGGCTCAGTGCGGCGGGCACGTGCCCGGCGAGACGGTCACCGACTGGGTGCGGGCACCGGCGAGCACGCCCAGGCGGCCGACCCGGACTGCCTCGGCGGCCAGGAGCGAGGCATCCGGCGCCGTGAAGTCGGTGGCGGCAGGTTCGTAGGGGGGCTGCGTGACGACCACGTCGGCACAGCGGGGTACGACCGGTGGGGGCGTGCCCGAGCCCGGTGGCGGCCGGGCTGCCGCCGGCGGCGGCGGGGGACGGCCCGGGTACGCTGACCCGATGACCGCACCTGCTCCCGACTGGTCCGCCCTCGCCGCGTCGCTGGTCGAGGCCCTCGGCCTGGCCGTGCCTCCGGTCGCCATCACGTTCGCGGCGGCGCCGCCCGCCGAGGTCGAGCCGTTCGCCGACCCCATGCCGGCACCCACGCCGGACGGCCGGACCGGGCGGGTGCCCGCCGGGTGCGTCTTTTGGACCAGGGCCGCCGAGCGCACCTTCTCGACGGTCGCCGAGGACCACGCCAACTGCTCGGTGGGCAGCGTGACCCACGGGTTCGCCACCCTCGACGAGGTCGTCGGGCGCGAGGACGTCGCCGCACTGCTCGAGTCGGGGTGGGTCACGCCCGAGGCGGTCCCGACGATCCCGGTGGTCTCCGAGCGCGCCGGGGCGGTCGTCTACGGGCCGCTCGCCGGCACGCCCGTCACCCCCGACGTCGTCCTCGTCCGGGTCGATGGGCGGCAGCTCATGGTGCTCTCCGACGCCCTGCCGGGACTGCGCATCGAGGGCAAGCCCCAGTGCCACATCGTGGCCGTGGCCAAGGAGCAAGACGAGGTCGTGGCGTCGGTCGGCTGCATGCTGAGCCGGATGCGGACCCGCCTGGCCAACAGCGAGATGACGTGCGCCATCCCGGCCGGCCGCCTGGCCGAGGTCGTCGAGCGCGTCGCCGCCACGGCTGACTGCGACCGCGCGGTCGCCCGCTACGCCTCCGAGGACGCCAGGCGGTTCAGCGCAGTCTGAGGGGGGCCTGGCGGTGGTGGCGGGCCCGTGTCCTGGCGGCCGTTCGGCCGGGGCGGCGTGCGGTCGGGCATCCGTCGGGGACCTCGGCCCGCCGGCTCACTTCTTCGCCGGCTCGTAATACGGGTTGGTGCCGGACGCGTGGTCGGTGACGTCGACGACGCGGGCGACCTCGGGGACGAGGTCGCGCAAGGTGACCTCGATGCCCTGGCTGAGGGTGACGGCGGCCATGCCGCACCCCGCGCACCCGCCGCTCAGGCGGAGGTAGGCGGCGCCCTCCTCGACGGCGACGAGGTCGGCACGCCCGCCGTGGGCGGCGATCGCGGGGTTGATCTGCTGCTCGAGGACCTGGATCACCCGCTGGGCCACGTCGCCGGAGAGATCGGGTGCCGGCAGGTCGGGCCGGATGGCCGGGGAGGCCGGCGGGCGGTTCGGGTTGCGGATGACCATCCCCCGCGCCTCGCCCTCCCCGTCGAGGTCGAGGACGGCGCCGCGCAGCCGCTCGACGCTGGCGCTCGGGACGACGACGGGCAGGCCGTCGCGCTCGCCCTGCCAGTCGTCGGGGGCGGCGTCGGTCAGCGCCTGGAAGTACATGTCGTAGGTGTAGGAGTCGCCGTTTGCCCCTGCCACCTCGACCCAGAGGGCCAGCGAGCCGGCGTCGGACTCGGCCGAGCGCAGCGACAGCACTTCGGCCGCCGCCGCTGGTGTCACGTCGAGTGTGGGTGCATCGTCGGCGTCGGTCATGTTGGCGGTCCTTCCCTGCGTGCCATCGGGTGCATCATAGGGCGGTGCCCCGGTTGCTCCTCCTCCTGCCCACCACCACCTACCGGGCCCCCGACTTCGTGGCCGCCGCCGAGCGGGCCGGCGCCGAGGTGGTCGTCGGGTCCGACCGCCGACAGGCGCTGGCCGACGGCATGGGCGACCGGGCCATGGTCCTCCCCTTCGACCACCCCGAGCGGGCCGTCGACGCGATCGTGGCCCTCAACGAGCGGACCCCGCTGGACGCCGTGCTCGCCGTCGACGACCAGGGCGTCGCCGTCGCCGCAGCGGCGTCGGCGCGCATCGGCCTCGTCGCCAGCTCCGAGACGGCCGTGGCCCGTACGCGCGACAAGGCGGCTCAGCGCCGGCGGCTGACCCGCGCCGGCCTCGACCAGCCTCGCTTCCGGGTCGTGCCAGATGCCGACGAAGCGGTTCGCGCCGCCGTCGAGCTGGGGTTCCCCTGCGTGGTGAAGCCGACCGACCGGTCGGCCAGCCAGGGGGTGCTCCGTGTCGACGACGTCGCGTCGGCGCGCCGAGGTGCCGAGCGGGTGGCGCGCATCGCCGGGGACGGCGCACCGCTCCTCGTCGAGGCCTTCGTGCCCGGCAGCGAGGTGGCCGTCGAGGGCCTGGTCGTCCGGGGCCGCACGGCGGTGCTCGCCGTGTGGGACAAGCCCGACCCGCTGGAAGGGCCGACGTTCCCCGAGACGATCTACGTCACCCCGTCCCGCCACCCGGCGGCCGTCCTCGAGGCCGTCCAGCGCGAGACCGCCCTGGCCGTGACCGCCCTCGGGCTCACCGAGGGCCCGGTCCACGTCGAGCTGCGGATCGGCGACGGCGGGCGGGTGACCGTCCTCGAGGTGGCGGCCCGCTCCATCGGCGGCCGGTGCTCGCGGGCGCTGCGACTCGAGGGGCGCGCCTCGCTGGAGGACGTCATCGTGCGCCACGCCCTCGGCCAGCCCTTCGAGGGCATCTCCCACGAGGGCCCGGCCTCGGGCGTCATGATGCTGCCGGTGCTCGAGGAGGGCGTCCTCGACCACGTCGACGGGGTGGACGAAGCGCTCGCCGTGCCGGGCGTCACCGCTGTCGACCTCACGCTTTCGCCCGGCTCTCCGC
Organism: Actinomycetes bacterium; assembly: GCA_021809995.1. Classification (GTDB taxonomy): domain Bacteria; phylum Actinomycetota; class Acidimicrobiia; order Acidimicrobiales; family RAAP-2; genus JAJZJT01. The sequence goes on along the minus strand of JAJZJT010000191.1, from coordinate 296 downwards.
TGGTCCCGCTGCCGGAGGGCGACCGCTATCTCGGCTTCGTCTTCGCCCGGGCACTGACCCCCGGCGAGGTCGAGGCCCGGCTCCGCCAGGCGGCGGCCCATCTCCGGGTTCGGCGACGCGACGGCGCGGAGCCGCGGTCGGCTGAGCCGTCGGCCGGCGGGAGGGCGCGACGCTGCGGGTAGCGTCGGGACGTGCGCGTCCTGCTCGTTGCCACCTACGAGCTCGGCCACCAGCCCACTGCGCTGGCCGGGCCGTCTGCCCGCCTCCGACGCGCCGGCCATGAGGTGGCCTGCCTC
>JAJZJT010000190.1 GCA_021809995.1 Actinomycetes bacterium | reverse complement strand
GTCGAGGAGCGCGGCGACCTCGGTGTGGCTGAGGACGGTCGGCAGCCGTGACGCCGGCGTGGGTGCCGAGAGCCGACGGGACGGGTCGGCGCCGACGAGCCCCCGCCGGGCGCACCACGTGAAGTACGAGCGGAGCGACGCCGCGGCCCGGGCGATCGACGCCCGGGCGTAGCGCCGCGTGGCCAGAGCGGCGAGGTACCGGCGGAGCTGGACGCGGTCGACGTCTCCCGGTCCGACGTCGCCCGCCCGCTCCGCCCAGCGGACGAACGCCTCGAGGTCGCGGCGGTAGGCCCGGAGCGAGGCGGGTGCGAGCTGGCCCATGGACCGCTCGTACTCATCGAGGTGCCACGCCACCCCGTCAGCCTAGCGACCGCCCGGCGGCGGCGACGCGACGTCGCGCCATGGTGGGCGGGCGCGGACGGGGCGCGGACGGACGAGCGGACCCCGGCATGCTTGTTGCAGCGTCGCTGCAAGGGCTAAGAATGGTCGTCGTCGACGCGGCGACGCCGGCTCGCCCGTCGGAGCGCGCCAAGGGGGGAACCATGCACGATCAGCCTGCCACCGACCCGTCGCCGTCGGGCTCTCGCATCGGCCGGCGCGCCTTCCTCGGCCGGGGCGCGCTGGGCATCGCCGCGCTCGGAGCCTCGGGGGGCCTGCTCGCCGCCTGCAGCTCGGGGGGATCGGGCAGCGGGTCGGGAGGGGGGTCGAGCTCGTCAGGGCACCGGCCCGACGGTGTCACCTCCGCCACGCCCAAGCCGGGCGGGCACCTCGTCTTCGGCACCGAGGCCGAGGAGACCGGCTTCAACCCCGTCCTGAACGACTGGGACACGACCGGCGTCCTCTACGCTCGCACCGTCTTCGACCCCCTGGCCGCCCTGGCCGCCGACGGGACGGTCAAGCCCTACCTCGCCCAGTCGATCACCCCCAACGCCGACTACTCGGTGTGGACGATCACCATGCGCCCGAACCTCGTGTTCCACGACAACACACCGTGCGACGCCAACGCCGTCGCGTACAACTTCGCCGCCCACCAGGCGTCCGCCCTCCAGGGCCCCGCCCTCACCAACATCGCCTCCGTGAAGGTCACCGGCCCCTTGACCGTGGCCATCACGATGCACGAGCCCTGGGTGCCGTTCCCCTACTACCTGGTCGGTGGCATCGGCGGGCAGATCGCCTACATCGCCTCACCGGCCATGTTGAAGTCGACGAACGGGGGCTCGTCGAACCCGAAGGGCACCGGGCCCTTCGTCTTCGAGCAGTGGGTGCCCAACGACCACTTCAGCGCCACCCGCAATCCCCACTACTGGCGCTCGGGCCTCCCCTACCTCGACTCGATCGAGTACCGGCCCATCCCCGACTCCCAGCAGCTCTACAACAGCCTCCGCACCCACTCGGTCGACATCATGCACACCTCGGCCTCCGAGCAGACCAAGGAGCTCGAGGCCTCAACCGGCTTCGCCTACATCAACGACCTCGAGCACCTGATCGGCGAGCCCGACATGGACTGCGTCCTGCTCAACTGCGCCGCCCCGCCCTTCGACGACCACCGCCTGCGGCAGGCGGCCGCCATGGCCGTCAGCTCGGCCGAGTACTGCAAGGTCATCAACCTGAACGTGACCCCGCCCTCGAACGGGCCGTTCACCAAGGGCTCGCCGTACTACGGGCCCACCGGCTACCCGGCACCCGACATGGCCAAGGCGGCAGCCCTCGTCAAGGAGGTCAAGGCGTCGGGCAAGCCCGTCTCGGCGACGATCCACCACACGCCCGGCGCCTTCACCACCAAGGCCTCCGAGTTCCTCCAGCAGCAGCTCCAACAGGCCGGCATGCAGATCACCCTGCAGCCCGTCCAGCAGAACCAGCTCATCGTGCAGGCCGTGACGGGCCAGTTCCAGGCGCAGACGTGGCGTCAGTTCAACGCCGTCGACCCCGACCTCAACTACATCTGGTGGAGCACGTCGACCATCAAGTCGGGCTTCGCCCTCAACTTCGCCCGCAACAGTGACCCGGCCATCGAGGCGGCCCTCCAGAAGGGCCGCCGGTCGTCCGATCCGTCCACCCGCGCCGCCGCGTACCAGACGGTGGCGGCGCGCCTCGGCGCGGACGTCCCCTACCTGTGGACGGCGAGGACAGTGTGGTCGATGGCGGCGTGGCCGAACGTCCAGGACTTCAACAACCCGACGCTCCCTTCCGGCCAGAAGGCCTACGGGATGTCCGACGGCTTCATCTTCCCGACCGAGGTCTGGCTCGGGAGCTGAGCCCGTGCCGGCGGCATGCCGGCGGGGAGCGGGCATGCCATGATCGGCGCGTGAGCCACGTCCTGATCATCGAGGACGACGAGCGGATCCGCGCCTCGATGCGCCTGGCCCTCGAGGACGAGGGCTACACGGTCTCCGACGTCGAGTCGGGGGAGGAGGCACTGGCCGCGCTCGAGGGGTCGACGCCCGACGTCGTCCTGATCGACCTGATGCTGCCCGGCATCGACGGCTTCGAGACGTGCCGTCGCGTCCGGCGCACGAGCACCGTGCCGGTGATCGTGGTGACGGCTCGGTCCGACACCCACGACGTCGTGGCGGGGCTCGAGGCAGGTGCTGACGACTACGTCACGAAGCCCTTCGTGGCCAAGGAGCTCGCCGCGCGCATCCGCGCCCTGCTCCGCCGGGCTCGCCCGGACGACGAGAGCCCGTCCACCTTCACCTTCGGCGACGTGGCCGTCGAGCGCGACGCCGGGGTCGTCACCCGGGCCGGCGAGGAGGTGCACTGCACCCGGACCGAGTTCCGCCTGCTCTGCGAGCTCGCCGAGAACGCCGGGCGGGTCCTGTCGCGCGAGCACCTCCTCGAGCGCGTCTGGGGCTACGACTACTTCGGCGACGGCCGGCTGGTCGACGTGCACGTCCGACGGCTGCGGACCAAGGTCGAGCCCGACCCTGCTGCACCGCAGTTCATCCTCACCGTGCGGGGCATGGGCTACAAGCTGGTCGTCTGAGCCGTGCGAGGACGCGGACCGGGTCGGGTGACCCCTCCCCGCCGGGGCAGGCGGCTCCGGAACCGCCTCGGCCTGCGGGCCCGCGTGACGGCGGCGTTCGCCGTCGGCGCCCTCGCCCTCTCGTGCGTCATGGCCGGCATCACGTACTTCGCCGCCCGCCAGAGCATCCTCGCCGAGCGCCAGGCCACCGCCCAGCACCAGGCCTTCGTCAACGCATCGCTGGTCGAGCGCTCGCTGCGGTCGTCCCGAAGCGACCTGACCCAGCTCCTCGAGTCGGTCGACACCCTGCCGGGCTCCCGGTCCGTGCTCCACACCGGCGGGCAGTGGTACGCAACGTCCATCTCGGTGAGCGAGCGGACACTGCCACTCGCCCTGCGGGCCACGGTCTCGGGGGGCAGCGCGGCGACCCAGCGCTTCGTCGCGTCCGGGGCCCCACAGTTCGCCGTCGGCGTCCCCCTCCCGTCGGTCAAGTCCCAGTACTTCGAGGTGTTCTCCCTCGCCGAGGTGGCAAGCACCCTGCGGACCCTCGCCGCCGCGCTGGGCGCGGCAGCCCTTGTCACCGTGGTCGGGGGCGCCGCCCTCGGGCGCTGGGCCAGCCGCCGCACGCTGCGACCGCTGGCCGGGGTCACCGACGCCGCCGTGGCCATCGCCGAGGGGGGCCTCGGCACCCGCGTCGACGCCGGGGACGACGCCGACCTGCAGGCACTCGCGTCAGCGTTCAACCGCATGGCGACCAACCTCCAACAGCGCATCGAGCGCGAGGCGCGCTTCACCTCCGACGTCAGCCACGAGCTCCGCTCCCCCCTCACGACACTGTCCGCCTCGGTCGCCGTCCTGCAGGCCCACCGCGACGAGCTCGAGCCGCGGGCACAGCGGGCGTTGAGCCTCCTCGACGCCGACTTGGACCGGTTCCGGCGCATGGTCGACGACCTGCTCGAGATCTCCCGCTTCGACGCCGGCTCGGCAGAGCTGGCCCTCGACGACGTCGATCCGGTCGAGCTCGTCCGCCACGCCCTCGCCGGTGCCTCCCCGGCGGCCGGCGCGGACGTCCCCGTCGACGTCGACCCGCGGGCGGCAGCCCTGCGGCTCCGCGTCGACAAGCGGCGCTTCGAGCGGGTCGTCGCCAACCTCGTCGACAACGCGGCCCGCTACGCCGGCGGCGTCCGCCGCGTGCTGGTCCTTCCGGGGCGCCCGGGCGGCGACGGGCGGGTCGGTTCGGTCCGGGTAGTCGTCGAGGACAACGGCCCGGGCATCCCCCCGAGCGAGCGCGACCGGCTCTTCGAGCGCTTCTACCGGGGCGAGCTGGCCGGTCGCCGCGCCACCGGCGACGGCACGGGCCTCGGCCTGTCCCTCGTGGCCGAGCACGTCCGGCTCCACGGGGGCAGCGTGTGGATCGAAGACGCCCCGGGCGGTGGGGCGCGCTTCGTCGTCGAGCTCCCCCTCGACCCCGAAGGCTCCGGGCGGCGGGCGCCATCGGACGGAGCGCTCGGGACGACCGGCCCGCTCGCCGCCGTTGTGCGCCCTCCGAGCCCGGAGCCACCGCGGCCCCGCGGGACGGTGGCCTCGTGACGGCCCGCCGCCTCGCGGTCGTGCTCGTCGCGCTGGGCGTCCTGCTCGCCGGCTGCGGGATCCCCGCCAACGGGTCACCACACGCCGTCCCCCGCGCCGACGTGCCCTTCAAGCTGCTCGACCCCTCGCCACCCTCCTCCACGACGAACGTGCCCCCGGCCGTCGCCGTCTCCGAGACGATCTTCCTGGTGGGCCCGGACCAGCACGTCGTCCCGGTCACCCGCGACGTCGCCCTCCCGGCGAGCCTCACGGCCATCCTCGGCGCCCTGCTCGACGGGCCGACCCAGGCCGAGTCGGCGGCGGGACTCCAGAGCTTCCTCAGCGCGTCGTCGTCGCAGGTGTCCGTGTCGGTGTCAGCGGGGGTCGCCACCGTCGACTTCCGAGCCAACCCCTTCCAGCTCGTCCTCGACCAGACGCTCGCCGTCGCCCAGGTCGTCTACACCGCGACCGCCCAGGCCGGCGTGAGCTCCGTCCTCATCGAGATCAAGGGGCAGCCCGTCGAGGTCCCGACCGCGGCCGGCGTACAGGTCGGGCGTCCCGTGACCCGGCTCGACTACCTCGCCCAGGCGCCCGTCCAGCCCGCCGCAGCACCGCCGTCCGCGTCCACCACCACGACCACCACCACGCCGCCAGGCTGACGGACGGTCAGGCGCGGCCTCGGACCGGCTCGTCGTCCGCGAGGAGGGGGGCCCGGCTGGTCGGGGTCACCGTCGGGCGCCGCTCAGCGCGGCCACGGGAACCGAGGCGCGCCCGACCACAGGTGCTCGAGGTCGTAGAAGGTTCGCGCCTCGTCGAGGAACACGTGGACGAGGACGTCCCCGTAGTCCATGAGCACCCAGCGGGCGTCGGAGAGCCCTTCGATGCGATCGGGCCCCGGTCCGCCCGCCACCTTCACCTGGCGCTCGACCTCCTCGACGATGGTCCGGACCTGTCGGACGTTGGCGCCGCTGGTGACGACGAAGGCCTCGGTCACCGACAGCAGGTCGCCCATCACGAGGACCACGGTGTCGGCGCCGCCCTTGGACTCGGCTGCCCGGGCGGCCACGGTGCACCGCTCGCCCACGGCCTCGGACAGGTCCGCGGCTCCTCCCTCCTCACCGCCTGGGCCCGCCACTCGTCCAGGCCCGTCACGAGCGGGTGTGCCGCCGGTGGCGGCTGCGGGGAGCACGGTCATCACGTGGTGTCGCCTCCTTCGGGCGCCGGAGCGCCGGAGCTGGTCGGGGCATGAGCGGGAGCAGAGACGGCAGCGGCTGCGGCTGCGGCTGCGGGGGGCAACCCGGCCGGGCGGGGCGGTCGGCGGTCGCGCGCCATCCCGAGCACCAGCACCGTGGCGACCAGGCAGGCCGCCACGACGACGACGCACGCCCACGCCACCCGGCGCCGGT